>JBGTSL010000348.1:0-2516 GCA_041940325.1 Brevundimonas sp. | reverse complement strand
GCCGGTGCGCGGCCGTCCTGGATCGCCACGCCGCCTTCGGCGGCTCGCGATGACGGGTTAAGGGTTGGCCTTACCCCGCCGCCCGCTTGCGGCTGGCGGCGAAATCGCGGAAGGCGTCGGCGACATGGGCGCGGGCGGCGGCGCACAGGCTCTGGTGGACGCCGATGGAGAAGCCGCGGTCCATGATCAGGCTGGCATTGGCGAGGTCGCCCGCCACCCGGTGCGGGAACAGCTGGGTGCCCGGCTGCTTCGCCAGGTTGCCGGCGATGATCGGCCGGGTCTCGATGCCGCGGGCGTTGAGGAATTCGCAGACATCGGCCCGGTCGAACGGCGCTGCCGGGTCGATCACCAGGGTGAAGCCGAACCAGCTGTGCTCGCCGCCGTCGACCGTGCGCTGGCCGGTGAACCAGTCGGCATAGTCGGCGATCATCCGCCGGTAGAAGGCGGCGTTGGCCTGCCGCGCGGCGACGAAGCCGTCGAGCTTGGGGATCTGGACCAGGCCGATCGCCGCCTGCGGCTCGGTCAGGCGCAGGTTGTAGCCTTCGTTGACGAACAGGAACTTGGGGTCGATGTCGGGATAGCGGCGGGTCCAGCGTTCGCGGTCCTCGACCTGACGGACCCAGCCATGGGCGCGGATGATGCGCATCAGTTCGGCCAGCTCGAAATCGTCGGTGACGCAGATGCCGCCTTCCAGCGTGGTGATGTGGTGGGAGTAGTAGAAGCTGAAGCTCGCCACGCGGCCGAACGAGCCGACGGGCTTGCCCTTGTAGCTAGCGCCCATGGATTCGCAGCCGTCCTCGATCAGGATCAGGTTGTGGCGGGCGCAGATGTCCGCGAGCGCGTCGTAGTCGCAGGGATTGCCGTAGACCGGCACCGCCATGATGGCGCGGGTGCGCGGCCCGATGGCGCGCTCCACCGCCTCCGGGTCCAGGTTGAGCGTGTCGACGGCGCTGTCGACCAGCACCGGGGTCAGGCCCGTCTGCACGATCGGCCACAGCGACGTCGACCAGGTCAGCGCCGGGACGATCACCTCGTCGCCGGGGCGCAGGCCGTCGGCGCAGAGCGGGTTGGCCAGCGCCGCCATCATCAGCAGGTTGGCCGAGGAGCCGGAGTTGTTGCTGACGCCGTGGGCGTAGCCGAACAGGTCGCAATAGGCGCGCTCGAACGCCAGCACCTGATCGCCCATGGTGACGCGGGTGGTCAGCATCTGGCGGGTCGCGGCACTCACCTCCTCCGGGCCGAAAGTCGGCTCGTGCAGGCGCACGGCGGGCGCGGCCGGGTCGAAACCGGCCTGGTTGTTCTCGGCCCACCAGGCCGCAATGGCGGCGTCGACGCCCTGGAAGCTGTCACGCGGGTCGGGGGAAGTCGTCATCCCATTTTTCCTTGTCTGCGGCCGGGTCATGCCGCCGGGCTGACCAGCGACGAAGCCGCCTCACTGTGCGGGCGGGGCGGTGATTTTATGGTTAACGAGACCGGATCGATGTGCTCGCGCCACCAGGCGACGGTGCGGGCGATGCCGTCATCGAGGGCGATCGTCGGTTCCCATCCAAGCCGCGCGCGCGCTCGGGTGCAGTCGAGGGTCAGGTTGAACGGGATCGTCGGACGCGACAGATTGTGCTCCAGCCGCAGTTTTCTGCCGGATGCAGCAACAATCCGCTCGACCAGGCCGCGGATGGTCACCGACTGCCCGGCGCCGCAATTGTATAGACAAAACGGATCGGCCTGGCGGGCGAGCGCGGCGTCGATGAAGGCCATCAGGTCGTCGACGTGGAGCAGGTCGCGCTGCTCCTCGCCGGTGCCCCAGATCTCCAGCCGGTCGTCGGCCAGCATGGTCTTGGTGACGGTGGCGCCGAAGACGTGGCTGCGCTCCAGGTCGAACTTGTCGTAGGGACCGTAGATGTTGGAGTGGCGGATCACGGTGTGCCTGGTCCGCCCCAGACCGGCGTAGAATTCGCACATCTTCTCGACATAGACCTTGGTCCAGCCGACCCCGAAATACTTGTCGGTGATCGCGCCGGTGAAATCCTCCTCGCGGACGGGCGTGTCCGAGGACGGGTACATCACGGTGCAGCTGAAGAAGACGAAGCGGCCGACGCCCTGCTCGTGGGCGGCACGCAGCAACAGGGAATTCATCACCGCGTTGTCGGTGACGTGGATGAAGGGCTTGGTCGTGATGTCCTTGGCGCCGGACGTGGTGGCGGCCGCCTGGACCACGATGTCGACGCCCCGCATGACGCGGTCGACCGCCGCGGGATCGCGCAGGTCGGCCTGCACCCAGGTCACTCCGGGGCAGGCGAAGGGCGGGCGCTTGTGGTGGACGGCGACCACCTCGTAGGCGGGGTTACGGGCGAAATGCTCCACCGCGTTGCGGCCGATGAAGCCGGTGGCGCCGCAGATCAGGACGCGGGTCACGCGCGGACCTCCCTGACTGAATTGGACAGATGGGCGCGGCAGTCGGCGATCAGTTCGCGCAGCCCGTCTTCGAGCGTGACCTGCGGCCGGAAGCCGAGCGCAGC
>JBGTSL010000347.1:0-2540 GCA_041940325.1 Brevundimonas sp. | reverse complement strand
ACCTGGACCTCGGCCGAACCGGTGTCGCCCTCGCTGCGGGCGTTGTCGGCGATGACTTCGTGCTTGCGTTCAGCAGTAATCGACATCGGTATGCTCCAGTTGGAGTCCCCTGCCGCTCCGGGTCAGGAGAGATTGAATACGCGGTCGGGTTCAAAGCGACCGGCCCGCAACTGACCGAGAGCGACGAGGGTCTGGCCCTGAAAGGCTGAAACGGTTCTGGAGCCCTCCCGAAGGCGGCTCTTCAACGTTTCGACCTGTCTGGGGAGCAGAACGATCGGCCGTCCCTGCCGAAGCGAGAAGGCGTCTTGATCCGTCACGGCCAACTCCGGGATGTCGTCCAGGGCGGTCGCGACGGGAAGCAAGCCTTCCGAGGCGGCGTCCCTATGCACCAGATCGGTCAGGAAATCCAGCGTGACGGCGTTTTCCGTCGAGAACGGCCCGACGCGCTCGCGGCGCAGGGCCGAAACATGCCCCTCCGCCCCCAGCGCCGCGGCCAGGTCGCGGGCCAGCGAGCGGACATAGACGCCCTTGCCGGTGCGGATGGTGATCTCGACGTGGTCGGCGTCCGGCGCGCCGGTGACCGCCGCTTCGTGGATGGTCACCCGTCGCCTGGCCAGCTCGAAATCAGCGCCGTCCCGGGCCAGATCATAGGCGCGCTGACCGTCGACCCTGATGGCCGAATACTGCGGCGGAACCTGATCGATCTCGCCGACGAAGGCTGACAGGGCCGCGCGCACCGCCTCCACGGACGGCCGCACGTCCGACCGTGCGGTGATCTCGCCCTCGCGGTCGAGACTTTCGGTCGAGACCCCCCAGTTGATGGTGAAGCGGTAGACCTTTTCGGCGTCCATCATGAACGGCACGGTCTTGGTCGCCTCGCCCAGGGCGATCGGCAGTATACCGGAGGCCAGCGGGTCCAGCGTCCCGGCGTGACCGGCCTTCTGCGCATTGAACAGCCGGCGGACCTTCGACACCGCCTCCGTCGACCCCATCTCCAGCGGCTTGTCGAGACAGACCCAGCCGTTGACGGCTTCGCCCTTCCTGCGGCGGGCCATCAGTAGTCGTCGTCGTCGGACCGGGCGAGATCCGCCTGGACCCGCGGATCGTTGAACAGCCTGTCCATGTGGCCGGCGGCGTCGAAACTTTCGTCGTGGCGGAAACGCAGGTCGGGCGTGAACTTCATGTCGATCCGCTTGCCCAGCAAACCTCGCAGGAATTTGGCGTGGTCGTTCAGGGCCTTGACGATCTCGTCGACATGGCCTGCGGCGGGCGCCGACTCGACCCCCGCTCCGAGCGGTTCGACAAAACAGGTCGCGTGCTTCAGATCCGGCGACAGGCGGACCTCGGTCACCGTCACCGAGACGCCGGCCATGGCCGGGTCGTGGATGTCCTCCTCGCGAAGGACATCGACCAGGGCGTGGCGGATCAACTCGCCGGCGCGGAGCTGGCGCTGCGAGGGTCCCTGGGGGCCGGAGGCGTTGCGGGTATGCTGTTTGCGGCCCATGGGGCGCTCCTTCCGTATCGCCCGCCGGGGCTCGGACCCGGCTAGAAAGCGAAGAGGCGATCGGCTCGGTCGGGCGGCGCCCGCGATCACGCCAGAAAATCGATCGGGCGGTCTAGTCCCGCCCGGCCGCGCTGTCCAGTTCTGCCCGGTCGATGGCGGCCATCAGCTCGGACGAGACGATCGAGCGGAACGGCCGCACCGGCAGGCCGGCCGCGTTGAGTACGCCCGCCGTCCAGTGGTTGCACAGATGGGCGATGGAGAAGGTCTCGCGGCTGGCGAAGAAGCGGGCGTCGTCCCCCTCGCGGGCGGCGACGATGCGCGGCGCGCCCGTCGACAGATCCAGCGAGCGCTCGATGTGGGCGGCCAGGGCCGCGAATCCCGGGCGGGTGAGGCGGAAGCTGCGCCGGCCGTCCTCGGCGAACAGCTCGGCCGGATCGCCCTGGGCCGGGTCGAGCATGATCACAGACGGATTTCCCGGCCGGAAAAAGGCCCGCGCCCCGTCCGGCAGGCGCGTCTCCATCGGGGTCTGATCGACGTAGAATTTGGCGTCGCCCCAGCCGACCAGGATCCAATCGCCGGCGGGCAGGGCCCGGACCGCCTCCGCCAGCGGCCCGCCCTCGGCCTCAAGCGCCGTGCGCGGCACGGCCAGGTCAGTGTGGAAGCCGTTGTCGAGCAGGTGCAATTGCACGCCGGGCGCGTCGACGCCCGCCCGCCACAGGGCTGGATCGCCCGGCGCGGTCCATGTCCACAGGGCGGCGGCCATGCCGATGGCGGCGGCGATGAAGACGCCGAGCCCGGTGCGGGACCGTCTGCGCTTCATCGGGCCGGAAAGCTCCACGCGCCGCACACGGCCTCTGCCGGGGTCGCCGGGCTGATGGTCGGGGTCCGGAACAGCATCATTTCAATACGGCCGCGACGCTGCAGCAGGGCCGCAGCGCGGGCCGGTTCGCCGCCGCACAGGTCGGACGCCGGGACCGCTTGGCCCCGGGCCGGAGGAACGATTTCCCGCAGTTCGATCTGGGCCTCGGCGGGTGCG
>JBGTSL010000346.1:0-2560 GCA_041940325.1 Brevundimonas sp. | reverse complement strand
CCGCCCCGGCCCAGCTTGAGATTGGCGCCCGCGGCCTCAAGGCCGTCGCCGGTCTTGTGGACATGGATCTGCCGCTTGATCGACTGGATGTCGAGGATGGCGGGAAAGTCCAGGCTGCGCCGCCAGATGAAGGGCCGCAGCGCCTTCAGGAAGCCGGCCGCGGCGCCACGGTCGCCGAGCACCGGCCGGGCCTTGATGAAGGCGGCGCGCTCCCAGTTCTGGCCGACGCTCTCATAATAGGCCAGGGCGGTCGGGGCGGCGACGACGGGCGGGGTCGAGGACGGGTCGGGGCGAAGGCGCAGGTCGACGCGGAAGACATAGCCGTCGCCGGTGCGCTCCTGCATCAGGCCCGCCAGCGACTGGGCCAGCCGGTCCACGAAGCGCTGCGGCTCGACGCCCTCGGCCAGGGCCGGGATCAGGACCTCCGGCTCCCAGAACAGGCTGATGTCGATGTCGGAGGAATAGTTGAGCTCGAAGGCGCCGTGCTTGCCCATGGCGAGGCCGAACAGGCCGGGGACGGGACCGCGCGGGTCGTCGGGGGCGCTGATCAGCTTGCCGCGCTCGCGCTGGTCGTGGGCGACGGCGCGCAGGGCCGCGTTTACGGAGGCATCGGCGAAGCGGCTGAGGGCGTCGGTGACCTGATCGAGGTCCCAGACGCCGCCGAGATCCGCCAGGGCCGTCAGCAGATGCAGTTCACCCTTGAGCCGGCGCAGGGGGGCGCGGATTTCTTCAGCGTCGCCAGCCAGACCTTCCGTGGCGGCGAGAACGGCGGCCAGGCGGGCGGCGGGCGGCGCCTCCAGGATGTTCCGCAGCTGGTCGGGCCAGCGACGGGCGAGACCGAACAGATAGGGCGAGGCGGCGAACACCGGCGCGAGGGCGGGCCAGGCGGCGTCGAGGGTTTCGCGCCAGCCGCCTTCGCACGCGGCTTCGGCGAGCCGTTCGCGGGCGCGCCCGGCGGCCTCGGGGTCGACGACGGGGCCGCACGGCGTCAGGGCCGCGGCGAGGGCCTCGCTCACGCCGGGTCCGCCGGCGGCAGGACGAGGGCGACGCGCAGGCCGGGGCCGAAGCCGCCGTATTCGCCGGGTCCCTCATCGAGCTGGACCCGGCCGCCGTGGGCTTCGAGCACGGCGCCGACCAGGGACAGGCCGAGCCCGGAACCCGGCTCCGAGCGGCTGTTGTCGAGACGGACGAAGCGCTGGATGACCCGCTCGCGGTCCCCTTCGGGCACGCCGGGGCCGGTGTCGGTGACGGAGAACTCAATCTCGCCGGAGCTGCGGCGACGCGCGCGCAACATCACCGCGCCGCCGGTCGGGGTGTATTTGATGGCGTTGTCGATGACGTTGGCGAGGGCCTGGGCGAGGAAGGGGCGGTTGGCCTCGATCATCAAGCCGCGCTCGATCTCGGCCGAGAATTCCAGCCCCTTGTCCTCGGAGGCGGGTTCGTACAGCTCGGCCATGTCGGCCGCGAGGTCGGCGGCGTCGAAGCGCTGGGGATCGGGGGTGCGGCCGGCCGCCGCCTGCAGCCGGGCGATGGCGAGGACGGTGTTGAAAGTCTTGAGCAGGTTGTCGGCCTCGTCGAGGGCCAGTTGCAGGGCGTCGACGCCGTCGATCTTGCCGGCTTCGGCGTCGATCAGGGATACCTCCAGCTTGGCCCGCATGCGGGTCAGGGGCGAACGCAGGTCGTGGGCGATGGCGTCGCCAGCGTGGCGGATCGAGGCCATCGACGCCTCCAGCCGGTCCAGCATGGTGTTCAGGCCGGCGCCCAGCTCGTCGAGTTCATCGCCGGAGTTGCGGACGGGCGCGCGGGCCTTGAGGTCGCCCTCCTGCACGGCCGTGACCACCCGGTTGAGCCGACCCATCGACTTCTCGAGGTTCCGGCTGACGAGGAAGCCGCCCGCCAGACCGAGCAGGAGCACGATGCCCATGGCGCCCCACAGGGCTTGGGTCAGGCGGGCCAGATAGGCCTCGGTGTCGCTGAGCGACTGGCCGACGAACAGCATGCCGCCGCCCGCCAGCCGGGTCTGGACGCCGCGCACCTGGGGCCGACGGACCCGCCCCTCGGCGTCGGTCTCGGTGAACGGAAAGGTGATCCATTGCTGGTCCGCCTCCAGCGTCTCGATCGGGAAGATGGTGAGGCTGCCGGTGACCTGGCTGCCGTCGGGGCTTTCCAGCAGATAGACGAAGGCGTTGTCCCGCAGCGTGCGGTCGATGAGCGCCATATTGAGCGCGTCGAACCCGCGCGCCGTGTAGATCCCGGTCAGCACCTGCATCTCGGCGCGGACCTCGCGCTCGGCCTTGGCCTGCGCCTCGGCGGCCGAGGCGAAATAGACCCAGGCGAGGATGGCGCTGGCCGCCGCCGCGAACAAGGCGAGGAACAGCAGCGTCAGCCGGAAGGGCGTGCGGCGAAGGAGGGAGGGGAGCTGCATCGGGAGGCGTCAGGCCTCCAGCCGGTACCCCGCCCCGCGGACCGTCTGCAGCATGGCGTGGTCGAAGCCCTTGTCGATCTTAGCGCGCAGGCGGCTGATGTGGACGTCGATGACGTTGGTCTGGGGATCGAAATG
>JBGTSL010000345.1:0-2589 GCA_041940325.1 Brevundimonas sp. | reverse complement strand
AAAACCATCCGTGGTAATGTCCATGGTTGTCAGAATAGCAGGCTCAAACCACCACGAGTCGAGAATGTACAGAGCCTGGACTACGGTAATGCAAATGATGCTATCGGTAACGAATCCGTAGTTGCGGTACTGCTGGGCGCACCACGCGCAGTTGAGGATAATCCAGCCCATCATGCCGGGACGGAGCTCGCACCATTCCTTGAGATCAATTTCACCGATAAAGGGAACAACGACGCGGGGGTTGAGCTCGCGACCAATGCGGTGGTCGAGTGACTCACCGTCCGCCTCGGAGCTCCCGCCGGCTCCGTTCACCACGGGGCCTCGCGCCGTCATGCCCTGCATCGCGCCGCGAGCATGGCCGTCGCCGTAGTCGAAGCCTTCCATCCGCACGTTGCCGACGATGAGCAACCGGTCGGTTCCGGCGTCGCCCGGGAGGAGGGCCAGGTCGTTCGTCGAGGCCGGCCCGCGCACGCTCGTCTGGAACGACTCGGGCGCCATGAGCAGCGTGGGCACGCCGTCGTCGAGGACCACCGCGTCCGGGTCGAGGTCGCTGGTGAAGTGACCCGCGACGATCTCGCCGAACACGGCGTCCGCCAGCGGCCCCGGCGGAGGCGGCGGCGGAGGCGGGCCGCCCGGTCCGCTCGTCTGACCGGCCTCCGTCGGCGGGAGCGGGACGAGCAGGGCCAACAACACCAGGAGGAGGCACAAGCGAGGCGCGCGGAGCTTCATGATGTCGTTGTCGATCCGGGGTGCCCGTCCGCCCTCTCTGCCCGATTCATTATAGAACGCGACTTCGAGGGAGCCGTCACGGGAATGGCCGGGGAGCGGCCCCGCCGGCCGCCGGAGCGTCACGTGCGGCCGCAGATTGCCGTTGGCCAGCACGTCGGTGACCACCGCGGCGATGGTCAGGCTGACCTTCTCCGAGCGATTGACCGAGCCCGAGCCGTTGGCGCTGGATTCGCCTTCCAGCCCGACCAGGTTGGCGGGGTCGAAGCCGCCGGGGAAGGCGCGGCCGAGGCTGTTTTCGAGGCCGAAGAAGTTGGTGATGCCGCCCGACATCTCGTTGGTGCGGGTGCGCGCGGTCGAGTTCTGGGTCTGCGCCCGGTCGTCGATGTCGATGTTGACGGTGACGATGTCGCCGATGCGGCGGGCGCGCTGGTCGCCGAAGAAGGTGCGCGCCCCGGTGCGCCACAGGCTGTTGGCGCTGGCGGCGGCGCGCTGCTGCTCGGGGGAGGGCAGATAGACCTGATTGGTCGGCACCAGGGCGGCGGGATAGCCGATCGGGGCCAGTTCGGGGCCGCGCACGGCCTCGACGGCGGTGGAGCAGGCGCCGAGCGCCAGCGTCGAGGTCAGGGCGGCGGCGGTGACGATCAGGGCGGTGCGCATGGGTACTCTTTCCCTCTAGCGGGCGGCGAACTGTTGGGTGCGGATGGTCTGGGCGGCCGGACCGGTGATGGCCTGACCCGGCGCCGTCGCGACGGCGTCGAAGATCCGGCCGGACTGCAGGTTGCGGATGGCGAGGCGCTGGCCTTCGGCGGCGTTGCCTTCGGCCCGGCCGGTGATGGTCAGGCGCACGCCGGGGGCTTGATAGATCACCTCGACGATGTCGTTGCGGCTGATGATCCGGTCGGCGTAGGCGGCGCGGACCGGCGCGGTGCGAACGGGAACCGGCCTTTCGGTGGCGGCAACCTCGGCCGTCGGCGGGCTGGTCGCCGGCGCGGCGGCGGCGTGGCGGACCACGACCCGGCGCAGGCCGGTCGGATTTGCCCAGTCCAGTCCGGACCGGCGCGCCATGGCCTGCAGCTGGCCGGCCTCGAACACCGCCGAGGGGCCCGAGCGGGCGCCGACGACGACGCCGGAGGCGGACCCGGCCCCGTCGAACAGGTCGCCGAGGGTGATCTGGCCGTCCACGTCGACCGGATTGGCCTTCAGGGTCACCGGGCCGGCGAGGGCGGGACCCGCCAGCAGCAGCGCCGCGGCGGCGATCAGGGCCCTCACGACTTCACCTGCGCGCCGACCGACAGCATCTGGTCGGCGGTGGTGATGACCTTGGAGTTCATCTCATAGGCCCGCTGGGCGATGATCAGGGCGCTGATCTCCGCCACGGCGTCGACGTTGGAGGATTCGGTATAGCCCTGCAGCAGCTCGCCGAAGCCGACCTCGCCCGGCGCGCCGACATTGGCCGGTCCCGAGGCCGCCGTCTCCAGCAGCAGGTTGTCGCCGATGGCTTCCAGCCCCGCCTCGTTGAAGAAGGTGGCCAGTTCGATCTGGCCGACGACCTGGGGCTCGGTCGCGCCCTGGGTGATGACCTGCACCTGGCCCGACTTGGAGATCGAGACGTCGATGGCGTCCTGCGGGATGGTGATGTTCGGCTGCACCGCATAGCCGTCGTCGGTGACCAGCTGGCCCTCGCCGTTGAGGGAGAAATTGCCGGCCCGGGTGAAGGCGGTCTCGCCCGAGGGCATCAGGATCTGGAAATAGCCGCGGCCGTCGACGGCGACGTCGTAGCGGTTGCCGGTCTGCGAAGGGCTACCCTGTTCGGTGACCCGGTAGACCGAGCCGGCCTTGACGCCGGCGCCGATCTGGATG
>JBGTSL010000344.1:0-2598 GCA_041940325.1 Brevundimonas sp. | reverse complement strand
GGGCGATGGTGACCGCCTCGTCCGGGGTTTCAATCAGGCCCATGTGGCCGGGGACGGTGGAGACGCCGGCCTCGGCGGCCAGCTTCTTGGAGCTGATCTTGTCGCCCATGGCCTCGATGGCTTCGGGGTTGGGGCCGATGAAGGCGATGCCCTCGTCGCGCAGGCGGCGGGCGAAGCCGGCGTTCTCGCTGAGGAAGCCGAAGCCGGGGTGGACCGCCTCCGCGCCCGTTTGCCGCACCGCTTCGACGATCCGGTCGGCGAGCAGATAGGACTGGGCGGCCGGCGCCGGGCCGATCAGTACCGCCTCGTCGGCCATCTCGACGGCGAGGGAGCCGGCGTCGGCCTCGGAATAGACCTGCACGGTCCCGATGCCCATGCGGCGGCAGGTCTTGATGATGCGGACGGCGATCTCGCCGCGATTGGCGATCAGGATTTTGGAGAACATGCGTCTTTGAATCTGAAGCGAACGTGATCGCAGCGTGAGGGAAGCGCCCCGATTAGGCCGCGATCCGGCGGGAGTAAACCAACGGGGGCGTTCATCCGGACGGGGTACGGACTTGGCAAGGTCCGCTTCGATGGGCTTTAACGCTGCCCGTTCCCTGTTCCACGGCCCCGGAGCCCGACTTGATGTCCCGTACCCTCCCCGTCGCCGCGACCGCGGCCCTGACCCTGGCGCTGGGCGCCGGCTCCGCCGCCGCGCAGGATTTCCAGACGCTGGCGCGTCAGGATCTGCAGGCCGCCCATGACGAACTGGCGGCCAACCATCCCGCGCCGGTCGTGCCGGGACAGGCCAGCGACACCTTCCGGGCCTGGCTCGACGCCGGTCTGCAGGACGCGATGTCCAAGGTCGGCCAGTCCAACAGCGGCTCCAGCCACGCCTATCTGCTGCGCTACTACGCCGCCGGCTTCCGCGATTCGAACATCGTCATCCGCCCGAGCTACGAGACCTCGGCCGACCGCTTCATGGCCACCAGCTGGCCCGGCCTGGCCACCGGCTGGCGCGACGGCCAGTATGTGGTGACCTATGTCCAGCCGGGCGTGCGCCGCCTGCCGCCGGTCGGCGCCGTGGTCACCGAATGCAACTTGGTCCCGATCGAGGAATATTCGCGCGACAAGCTGGACCTGTGGGAGGGCGACCTGACCACCGAGGCCGGACGCGTCACCTCGGCCCCCTATCTGCTGTGGAACCGCAACAATCCGTACGCCGGCGGCACGCCCTCGACCTGCAAGTTCAAGGTCGGCAACCGCCGCGAGCGAGATTATGATCTGCGGCCCGTGCCCGTCGTCCCCGCCAACCTGGAGGCGGCCTACCGCGCCACCCTGTACACGCCGGGACCCGTGCCGCTGGCCATCGAGACGGTCAACGGCCGGCCGTGGATCAACGTCCATTCGTTCGCCGACGACGCCGGCTGGGACGCCTTCAACGCCCAGCTGCAGTCCCAGCTGGCGACGATCCAGGGACCGCAGGGTTTCGTGCTGGACCTGCGCGGCGGCAGCGGCTCGTCCAACCTCGGCTCGACGGCGCGCGGCTATGGCGTGCTGAACCGCATCTGGACGCCGGAATTCACCCAGAGCCGCCAGCCGGCGGGTGGCGACTTCGTCTACCGCGCCACGCCGGAAAACCGTCAATGGTACGCCGACGTCATCCAGCGGATGAAGCAGGACGCCCGCTTCGTCTATGAGGCGCCGGAAGTGATCGCCCAGACGGAGGCCGTGCTGGCCGCCTTCGACGCCGCCATCGCCGCGGGCCAGCCGAGCTTCACCCAGCCGCTGCCGGAGAAGCCGGCCGACCCGAATGTGCCCAATCCGGTGCAGGGGCCGGTGGTCGTGCTGGTCGACGCCGGCTGCTCGGGCGGCTGCCTCGACACTCTCGACCTGGTCAGCCGGCTGCCGAACGTGCGCATCGCCGGCTCGACCACGGCGGCGGACTCGATCTTCATCGAACAGACCGTCGAGCGCCTGCCCTCGACCTATGCCGACCTGAGCTATGGCCACAAGGCGTGGGTTTCGCGTCAGCGCGGGAACAACCAGCCGTTCACCCCGGAACCGGGCCTGCGATACACCGGCAACCCCGTGGACGAGACCGCGGTGCGGGCCTGGGTGGGATCGCTGTTCGGCGGCTGAGCCTCCCGGGTGGCGCTACCGCGCTTCGCGCGGCCCGGGCGCGGACATGAGAGCCTTGAGGGCCGGACGGGGTGGAAGCCCTGTCCGGCCCTTCCTATGTCTGAGGCATGCCCGACATCGTCCCGACCCTGCGCTCGCCCTCCGGTTTCGACCTGACCCCGCCCGACGACGACGAGCGGACGCGGCTGGAGGCCGATCTGTCGCCCGAGGAGAAGCGGGTCCTGCTGGCCCACGGCACCGAGGCGCCGTTCTGCGGAACCCTGCTGGGCGAGAAGCGGGCCGGGGTGTTCTGCTGCCGCGAGTGCGGTCTGCCGCTGTTCCGGGCCGGGACCAAGTTCGAGAGCGGCACCGGCTGGCCCAGCTTCACCGAGCCGGTCGATCCGACCCATGTGAAGGCGATCACCGACCGTTCGCATGGCATGACCCGTACGGAGACGCGGTGCGCGCGCTGCGACAGCCATCAGGGCCATGTCT
>JBGTSL010000343.1:0-2606 GCA_041940325.1 Brevundimonas sp. | reverse complement strand
GTTGAAGGCGGTGGCGTCGTCCTTGAAATACTGGATCAGGGTGCCCGGCTCCGGTCCCTCGTACAGAATCTTGGCCTTGCCCTCATAGAGCTTCTTGCGCTTGACGTTCATCATCATGGGTCCGGGCGGGGCCTCGCCGGAAACGAAAATCGCGCGGCCAGCACGGTGGTCTGGGCGGCGCGATCCGGATTCGGGCGGGCGGGAGAATTCGACGGGCCCTCCCTTACCGGAAGCCGGCCTGCGACACAAACGGCCGTCCCCCGTGAACCGTCAGGGTTTCCGTTGCGTTCGGCTCGGGTGAGGCTATAGACCAGCACGACCGCGGCCCCGGGCCGCTTGACGGAGCCTGCAGACGCCCATGACGACCTTTGACGATCGGGAAAAGGGCTTTGAGTCCAAGTTCGCCCTCGATCAGGAGCAGGAGTTCAAGGCGGTGGCCCGGCGCAACAAGCTGCTCGGTCTCTGGGCGGCCGAGAAGATGGGCCTGTCGGCCGAGCGCGCCGATCAGTACGCCGGCGCCGTGGTCCGGGCCGACTTCGAGCAGCCGGGCGAGGAAGACGTCTACCGCAAGATCGCCCAGGACTTCGAAGGTTCGGGCCTGACTGTCTCCGAGGGCGAGATCCGCCGCAAGATGGACGAGCTGGCCTCTCTCGCCCGCGAGCAGATCCGCAACGGCGAATAGCAGGCCGACGAAAGGCCGCAGCCTTTCGACTGCGGCCTCTCCGGGCGGATCGATTGGGCGATCCGCCGCCGGCGCCGTGTGGGGGAGGGCGACGCCGGAATTCTTTCCGCCGGTCAGCCGGGGGCCGCCACCGTGTCGATGGCGTGGATGACACCGTTCGAGGCCGCCACGTCGGCCTCCACCACGCGCGAGACTCCGCCCGCCGCATCCGTCAGTTCGATCGCTCCGTCGGCGCGGATCCGCGCCGTAAGCACGCCCCCCTGCATCGTCGTCAGGGCCAGCGAGCCGCCCCCGGCCTGGACGCGCTGCGTCAGCCCGGCCGAGTCGAGCCGGCCGGGTACGACGTGATAGGTCAGCAGCCTCCGGAGCTCCGCCCGGTTCCCGGGCAGGGTCAGGGCGTCACGCCGGGCGGCAGGAATTTTCTCGAAGGCTGCGTTGGTCGGGGCGAAGATCGTGAAGGGACCGCCGCCGCCCAGCGTTTCGGCGATGCCGGCTGTATGGAGGGCAGCGACCAGGGTGGTGAAGTCCGGATCGCGTTCCGCCGTCGCCAGAACCGTCCCGGTCGGGGCGGCGACCGGGGCGGGAGCCTCCGCCGGACCCGCCGTCCCGCGCGACGCGTCACGGTCGCAGCCTCCCAGAACGGCGAGGACTGCGGCCGCCAAAAGCGCCGGCACAGGTCGGATCGGGATCATCGCTCATCCCCCTTCGGCGCCGCCCTCCCGGCGGCTCCGCAGAGGAATATGGTTCAGCCTCGAAAAGGATGCGTCGGCGTGACGTTTTTCCGCAGCCGGCGTTCGCCGGGCGGCGTCAGCCCGGCGGTCGGCGAAGCGCGTTCCAGGCTGCCGCCTTCTCGGCGAACGGTCGCGCATGGGCGGGGCTCGACGACGGCAGGTCGATCAGGGTGACCGCCGCGGGCAGGTCCACAAGCGCCGCCCGCCCGAGGCGCGCGGCGGTCCCGCCGTTGAAGGCCACCGCCCGCAGCTGCGGCAGGCTGGCGATCAGCCCGCGCAGATCGGCCGCCTCGGGTCGGCGGATGGCGGCGTCCAGGCTGCCCGGCCGCTCCGCGCTGGCGATGACGTCCCAGAGGCCGATTCCAGCCGCCTTCAGCGCCGCCAGCCGGTCCTCATAGGACAGCCCCTCCAAATTTCGCCCGATGACGCCGCCGATCAGTCGCCAGAAGGCGTTGCGGGGATGGCCGTAGTACTGCGCCGCCCTCAGCGAGGCGTCGCCCGGCAGGCTGCCGAGGATCAGCAGCCGCGTGTTCGCGTCGACGACCGGCTCGAACCCAACCTTGCGGTTCACGCCGTCCCGAACACCCGCGCGAACACCGTGTCCACGTGCTTGGTGTGATAGCCGATGTCGAACAGCGCCTCGAGCTGGGCCTCCGGCAAGGTCACTCGCGCGTCGGCCTTCAGGAAGTCGAGGAAGGCCCCTTCGCCGCGCCACACCTTCATGGCGTTCTCCTGCACGGCGGCATAGGCGTCCTCGCGCGAGACGCCCGCCTGGGTCAGGGCCAACATGACTCGCTGCGAATGCACCAGCCCGCCCAGCCGGTTGAGGTTCTTCGCCATGTTCTCCGGATAGACGTTCAACCGCTCGACCACGCCGGCCAGCCGGTGCAGGGCGAAATCGAGGTGGATGGTCGCGTCCGGCCCGATGCCGCGCTCGACCGACGAGTGGCTGATGTCCCGCTCGTGCCAGAGGGCGACGTTCTCCATCGCCGGCGTCACCGCCGACCGCACCAGCCGGGCCAGGCCGGTCAGGTTCTCGGTCAGGATCGGGTTCCTCTTGTGGGGCATGGCGCTGCTGCCCTTCTGGCCCTTGGTGAACGGCTCCTCCGCCTCGCGCACCTCCGTGCGCTGGAGGTGACGCACCTCCACCGAGAAGCGCTCCAGCGACGCGCCCAGGACCGCCAGCGTGCAGA
>JBGTSL010000342.1:0-2618 GCA_041940325.1 Brevundimonas sp. | reverse complement strand
GGCGGCGTTGGTGACATGGTCCTCGCCGCGGATCACATGGGTGATCCCCATGTCGATATCGTCGACCACCGACGGCAGGGTGTAGAGGAACAGGCCGTCCTCGCGGATGAGCACGGGGTCTGACATCGAGGCCGTATCGACCTCGGCGTGGCCGCGCGACAGGTCCTCCCAGGCGACGCGCTTGCCGTCCAGCTTGAAACGCCAGTGCGGACGCCGCCCCTCCGCCTCGTAGGCGGCCTTCTCCGCGTCGGTCAGCGCCAGGGCGGCGCGGTCGTAGACCGGCGGCAGGCCGCGCGACAGCTGCACCTTGCGGCGGCGGTCCAGTTCGTCCGCGGTCTCGTAGCAGGGATACAGGCGGCCGGAGGCCTTCAGGCGTGCGGCGGCCTCTTCGTAGCGGTCGAACCGTTTCGACTGGTTGTAGCGCTCGTCCCAGATCAGCCCGAGCCACGAAAGATCGTCCTCGATGCCCTGCTCGAACTCGGCCGTGGATCTCGCCAGGTCAGTGTCGTCGATGCGCAGCACGAACGAACCGCCCTGCCCTTTCGCGAACATCCAGTTCACCAGGGCGGTGCGCACATTGCCTACGTGCAGTTTCCCCGTCGGCGACGGGGCGAAGCGGACCTTGACGGACATCGGAAGACCTTGAAACGGGAGGCGCGACAGGTCGCGCTCCCGCCCCGCGAAGTCAAGGCGAGGCGTCGGTTTCGAACAGCCATCTCATCGCCGTTCGATAGGCGTCCGGCGCATTCGCTGCGTGGGTGCCGCCTTCGATCCGCGGCGCGAACAGCCGCCACGGCCGCTCCGGGCGCGCCTGCCAGGTCTCAAGCCAGAGCGTCGCCTCCCGTTGCAGGTCCGGCCGGTCTCGCGTTCCGCTGGACAGAACGAGGCCGAGATCGCGGCGGGAAGCCGGAGCTGCGGGCTCAAGCAGGGACTCGATTCCCGGCGTGATCGAGGGGTTGCTGGCGATGCGTCCCCAGAACAGGTCCGGATCGCTCACGGCCGAAAACAGCACGAAGGCCCCGCCCCGCGACTGGCCGAACAGGATGCGGCGCGAGGCGTCGGACCGGTAGCGTCGCTCGACCTCCGGGATCAGTTCGGTCTTGAGGAAGCGCTGGAAGGCCGCGGCGCCGGCCTGTTCGTCCGCGACACCCGCGCCCGGCGACTGGAAGTCGATATTGCGCCGGTTCACCGCCGGATCGAAACCGCCATAGGCGATGCCGACCACGATGGCCTCCGGCAGGCCGTCGTCATAGGTCAGGAACAGATGATTGGCGGCCAGAATGGGGAACAGCGAGTCGCCATCGGTCAGATAGACCGTCGGATAGAGCCGCGGCCGGGCCGGATCGTAGCCCTCGGGAAAGCGCACATGGATCTGGAAGCCGCGCCCGACCGCCGTCGACCGGATGGGGAAATAGTCGCCTCTCAACGCGGCCAGTTGCGGCGACGGTTCCTCAGCCGAGGATCGCGCGGCGGGTGCGACGGCGAGAACCGCGAGGCCCAGAGCCAGCGTCCGGAACAGGCGATGGAGCGGGGTCGGGCGCATGCTTCAGGTTCGGCGTCCTGGCCGCCCGAAGTCAATGCTGAACGCTAGAGGCCGCAGGCGGCTTTCAGGCCCGACACCCGCCCGGCGAGGGCGACAGCGCGGTCCATGTCCGCGAACGGGATGGCGTGGTCTGCGACCCGCTCGGGCGTATGCTCAAGGCGGCCCTGGCCGATACAGGCCGAGGCGTCGGCGCAGCGGAAGCGCAGGACGGCGCCGCCCTCCGTCTCCTCGGGGCCATCGACGATGACGCGGGCCAACGGAAGCCGCCACAAGCCCCAGGCGGCGTTGCGGCCATAGGCGTGCTCGATTTCGTCGCAGTCGCCCGAAATGTGATGATAGGCCAGCGCCTCCCCGCCCGTGCCCCAGATGGAGAAGCCCGGTTCGTCCTGGCGTTCGAACCCGCACAGCCCCAGCGTCGCTGCGGCTATGGAAAACAGGGCCAGTTTGCGCATCGACGCCTCCTACCTCGAAGGCGAGGTTTCGACAGCCAGGCTGAACCGTCGATGAACGCCGTTTCCTCAGTCGTCGCGGTGGACGCGTTCGCGGCGCTCGTGCCGTTCCTGGGCCTCGACCGAGAGGGTCGCGGTGGGACGGGCCTCAAGGCGGCCGAGGCTGATCGGCTCGCCGGTCTCCTCGCAATAGCCGTAGGAACCGTCCTCGATGCGGCGCAGCGCCAGTTCGAGCGACCGGCGGAAGGTGATCGGGTCGTGGCCGTCGAGCAGGTCGGGTGTCGGCTCGGTGACCACGACCTCGTTGACCAGGCTCTCGACCAGCGGTGACGCCAGGTCGCCGGGCAGGGGGGTCACCAACCCGACCCAGCGGCTCGACAGCCCCGGGCTCAGCACCGGCACCGGCACGATGAGGCGGCGTCGCAGACCGGCGACCTCGGCGTAGATCTGCATCATCTCGCGGTAGGTGAGCACGTCGGGGCCGCCGACCTCGACGATGCGGCCGCGGACGTCGTCGCGCTCGAGGGCCGCCACCAGCGCGTGGAGGACGTCGCGGATGGCGATGGGCTGGACCCGCGTGTCGACCCAGCGCGGCGTGACCATCACGGGGAGCACCTCGACGAGGT
>JBGTSL010000341.1:0-2651 GCA_041940325.1 Brevundimonas sp. | reverse complement strand
ACTACGGCAGCCGCCTGCACCACACCTCGATCGACAGCTACGACCACCTGAAGCCCGAGGATCTGCGTCAGGCCGCCGTGGTGCTGGCCGGCCTGCTGCTCGCCGCCGCCAACAGCGACGAGCCCCTGCCGCGCATGCCCCTGCCGACCCGGCCCCGGCCGACGGACCCGTTCGCGGACTAGGGATCACGGATGGAGAGGCTGGAACGCGCCCTGACCGCACCGCTGATGATCATCAGCCAGCTGACGGCCACGCCTTTCGGCCTGATCTTCCTGCTTCTGCCGCTCGCCCTGATCGTCTGGACCGTCGCCAGCCGTCCGAGGTGGGCCGCGGTCTGGCCGGCCCTGCTGGCGCCCTTGCCGTGGCTCGCCCTGGCGTTCTGGGCGGGCTGGCACTGGCGTGAGACTAGCCCGCAGACCGGCTTTCACGCCGAAGCCTGGGGCTTGCTGATGCTGGGGGTGACGCTGGCGCTCAGTGTCTGGGCCGTGGTCAGGGCGAAGCGGGCGCGCTGGCCGGTGGCGGGGCTCTGTCTGGTCAACTTCGCCTTCGCCATGCTGGCCGGGCTGTTCGCGGCCATGATGACCACAGGGGTCTGGCTCTAGACCGGAAGGGGCGGGCGCTCAGAGTTCGGTCGGCCCCATCGCCTTGCGCGCCATCGTCATGGCGGCGACGACGCAGCCGCCGAACAGCAGACCCTCGATGCCGCCGGTGACCACCTGGCTGACCGGCCCGAACCCGGTCTCGCCGAACACCGCGCCGATCTGGTCGAGACTCAGCCGCGACCCGGGAAAGACCTGCGCCAGCAGGTCGAGGCTGCCGCCCATCAGCCGCCCTCCGAGCAGGGTGACGAGGATTCCGGCGGCCGCCGTGGCCAGGCCCCCCGCCGCGAAGCTCGGGGTCAGCCTCGGCCGTCCGGGCCAGCGGGTCGCCAGCCAGGCTCCCAGACCCACCGCGCCGCCGACCACCGCCCCCTCCGGCGCGCCGGTGATGGCCCCCGGCGACTCCCCGAACAGCAGGTTGAAAGCGTCCAGTCCGATCAGCTTCCCGAACGCACCGAGCAGCAGGCCGCCGCCGGCGCCGCCGACGAGGCTCCACAGCCAGCGCCGCCCCGGCGCGAACCCGGTCGCCGCCACGCCCAGGGCCACGCCGCCGCCCGCGATCAGGCCGAGGAGTACGCTGATGCAGACCAGCACCAGCAGCACGGACGCCGCGCCTATCCCCGCCTGCAGAGGTTCCGGGGCGGCGCCGAAGCCGTAGAACAGGCCGATCAGGACGCCGGCGATCCCGCCGCCGACCATGCCCGCCCCGCCCAGCAGGCCGAACCGCGCCCATGACCAGGCCGAAGCCTCAGACGCCGTGGCCGCCGTGCCCGCCGGCGCCGGCGCCGGGGCCGGGGTCGGGGCAGGGGGCTCGCCATCCTCCGCCTCGACCGGGGCGATGAAGCGGTACCCGTGCTTGGGGACCGTCTCGACAAAACGTGGCCGCCCGGCGTCGTCGCCCAGCTGCCGGCGCAGCGTGCGGATGCACTGGGTCAGGGCCTCGTCAGTCACCGGAATCCCGCGCCAGACCTCGTCGTGAAAGCGCGCCTTGGACACCAGCCGGCCCTGCTCGCGCACCAGCAGCGCCAGGGCGTCGAAATAGCGCCCGTTCAGCTCGACCGTCGCGCCGTCGCGCCGGAGCTGACGGTCGCCGACATCGAGCAGGAAGCGTTCGAAGCGGAAGCGGCCGGGCGCCATTTTTCAGCAGGACCTCAGGAGTTGCTCATGCCGCTCACCACGGGCGCCGGGCAGGGTGGAAGCCTCACCCATGCACGGAGGCAAGGCAATGGCCAATACGGCCGAGTTGGAGGACGCGGCGGGCGCCGGCCGCTGGTGGGTCGTCCCGGTCGGGACGGTCGCCGCCCTCGCCGCCATCGGCGGCCCGATCTGGGCCTTCCACGCGGCCGACCGCCGCAACGACGTGGTTCTCAGCCGCAACGAGGTGATGCAGGAGGCGCTCGGCGGACGCACCTGGTTCGGCGCTCTTTCGAACGCCGGCGACGACGCCCTCGCCGACGTCTCGGTCCACATCCGCTTCCATGACCGGCGGGGCCGGCCGGTGGGGACGCCCGTCAGCGCCCGCACCGCCCGGCTCGACCCCGGCGCCGTCCTGCATCTGCAGGCGCGCCTTCCCGCCGAGGCCGCCGGCCTGCGCATCCGCGCCCTGCGCTGGACCGGCGGCGGCCGGCTGGTCGAGCGCGGCCCGTCCGCGTCGCTGGCCTTCGGCGCCCTGCCGGACTGAGCGTCGCAGGCCGCCGACCTTCTCCCGCGCTTCGGGACCGGCTAAGTCCTCCCCATGATCGGAAGACTGAACCACGTCGGCGTCGCCACCCCGTCCATCGCGGCCAGCGTCGCCCTCTATCGCGACATGCTCGGCGCTGCGAAGGCGCACGAGCCCTTCGACCTGCCGGCCCAGGGCGTCCGCGTCTGCTTCATCGACCTGCCCAACAGCCAGATCGAGCTGATCGAGCCGTATGGCGAGAGCTCGCCGATCAAGAGCTTCCTCGCCAAGAACCCGCTCGGCGGCCAGCACCATGTCTGCTTCGAGGTCGATGACATCTACGCCGCGCGCGACGAGATGCGCGCCAAGGGCGCGACCGTGCTGGGCACCGG
>JBGTSL010000340.1:0-2652 GCA_041940325.1 Brevundimonas sp. | reverse complement strand
GCGATGGCCTGCGGGACGCCGGTCGTGGCCTTCCGTTGCGGCTCGACGCCCGAGATCGTCGAGGACGGGGCCACGGGCTATCTGGTCGACACCGTGGAGCAGGCCGTGGCGGCCGCCGGGCGGGCGCATCTGCTGGACAGGGAGGCGATCCGGGCGCGGTTCGAACTGCGCTTCTCGGCGACGGCGATGGCGCGGGCCTACCTCGACGTCTACGGCGACCTGCTGGCGCGTCGCCCGTTCGCCGAAGAACCGCTGGAGGATGTGGTGACGCCGCTGCGTCCGCATGAGGAGCGCAGCTTCGCCAGCCCGGCCGCCTGACGAAGACGCCGAGCGGCCTGAACCTCCGCCCGCCTTGTCCATTAGCGTACCGATGCCGTCATCACGGGTCTGCAATCCGAAGCGACCCTGTCGGGTCAACCGCCACCGATCCGGGGTTCCGCATGGACGACGCCTATAGTGTGCAGGCCACGGCCGCCGAGTCCCAGGACGCAGACGGGCTTGAGCAGCTGATGGCCCTGAAGGACGCCGACACCTTCGTCGTCGCCGACATCTGGGGCGACATGAATGGCGGCGCCGACGGCCTGTTCGACCGGGACACCCGGCTGCTGTCGCGATTTGTGATGACGGCGGGACTGTCGCGGCCGTCGCGGCTGAGCTCGGGCGTCAGCCAGGACAACGTCTTCTTCACCGCCCATTCCACCAACCGCCCGCTGCCCCCGATGGGCGGGCGCTCGGCGCCGGCGGGCGTGATCCACATTGAACGGCGCCGCTTCGTGCGCGACCGGCGGATGTTCGAGCGGGTCCGGATGGTCAATCACGGCGTCGAGGACGTGCTGCTGCCCGTGGCATTCGATTTCGCGGCCGATTTCGCCGACATCTTCGAGGTCCGCGGCTCGCCCCGGGCGAAGCGCGGGACGCAGGAGCCTCCGACCGCGGACGGGCGGCGCGTGACGTTCCGCTATCTGGGGGTCGACGGGACGAACCGGGTCAGCTGCCTCGCCTTCTCGGAGCCGCCGGCCCGGCTGACCGCCTCGCGGGCCGAGTTCATGTTCAGCCTGCCGAAGGGGCGGCATTGCGATCTCTATGTCGAATGCGGCGTGGGGCCCTGCGAGGCGCCGGACGAGACGCGGTTCCGGCTGTACGCCCTGCAGGCGCGGGTGGCGATGCGCATCCGGCGGCGGCGGGGGGCCTCGATCCGCGGGCCGCGCAATCCCCGCTTCAACGACTGGCTGGACCAGTCCCGGGCCGATGTCGCCCTGCTGACCACCGACCTGCCGACCGGGCCCTATCCCTACGCCGGGGTGCCGTGGTTCTCCACGCCGTTCGGGCGCGACGGGATCCTCACCGCCTGGCAGATGCTGTGGCTGGACCCGAGTCTGGCCAAGGGGGTGCTGACCTATCTGGCAGCGCGTCAGGCGACGGAGGTCTCGGCCTTCCAGGACTCGGCGCCCGGCAAGATCATGCACGAGACGCGCGGCGGCGAGATGAGCGCCCTGCACGAGGTGCCGTTCGGCCTCTACTACGGCGGGGTCGACACCACCTGCCTGTTCGTGGCCCTGGCCGGGGCGTATCTGAAGCGAACCGGGGATGTGGCGACGATCCGCGCCCTGTGGCCCAATCTGCTGGCCGCCGTCGGCTGGATGAAGGACTACGGCGACCCCAATGGCGACGGGCTGATCAGCTATCAGCGCGCGGCCGAGACCGGGCTGTCGAACCAGGGCTGGAAGGATTCCGAAGATTCGATCTTCCACCGGGATGGCCGGTTCCCGAAAGGGCCTGTGGCGCTGCTGGAGGTGCAGGGCTACGCCTTCGCCGCCTGGGAGGCGATGGCCGACATGGCCCGGCTGGTCGGGGACGAACGGCAGGCGGAGTGGGCGACCCGGGCCGGCGAGGTGCGCGAGCTGGTCGAGGACCGGTTCTGGATGGAGGATGAGCAATTCTACGCCATCGCCCTCGACGGCGACGGTCAACAGTGCCGCTCGATCGGCTCCAACGCCGGCCATCTGCTGTTCACCGGCCTGCCGTCGCGGGAGCGGGCGCGGGCGGTGACGAAGCGGATGCTGGGAGCCGAATTCCGCTCCGGCTGGGGCCTGCGGACGCTGGCGACGGGCCAGGCGCGGTTCAATCCGATGAGCTACCACAACGGCTCGGTCTGGCCGCACGACACCGCCATGGCCGCCGCCGGCATGGCCGCCTACGGCGAGCGCGATGCGGTCGCGGAAATTCTGGCCGAGATCTACGCGGCGGCCGCCCATTTCCACCTGCGGCTGCCCGAACTGTTCTGCGGCTTCCCGCGTGAGCCGGGCGAGCCGCCCATCGCCTATCCGGTCGCCTGCCTGCCCCAGGCCTGGGCGGCGGGATCGGTCTTCCTGATGCTTCAGGCGACCCTGGGCCTGTCGATCGACGCCTGGACCGAGACGGTCGATCTGGCCGATCCTGTCCTGCCGGCCGGTCTGGATCGCCTAAAGATCACCGGCCTGGAAGTCGGCGGCGCCGTCGTGGATCTGAACATCCAGCACGCCGATGGTCGCGCCGTGGTCATCCCGCATCACAAGCGGGGCAAGGTCTCGATCCGCACGTTGCGATAGGGTTCAGCCGAACAGATCAGGCGCGCTCGCCCGGTCCAGCGCCTTGGCGAAGACCGTCGGCAGG
>JBGTSL010000339.1:0-2668 GCA_041940325.1 Brevundimonas sp. | reverse complement strand
GATGCCCTCCATGCTCCGCCTGGCGAAACCTTCGTCCACGCCGGTATGGCCGTGCCCCTTTCCGTACATCTTCTGAAAGGTGTCGGTCGGGAAGAACCATTCGTGCAGCGCCTCGCCGCCGACGCCTAGCGGGTTCGACAGGCTCTGGTCCGGGCCGGCGCCGAAGCCGTCGATGGAAACGGCGTAGGCGGAAACGCGAACCTTGCCGGTCATTGGCGGGCCTCCAGCTCGCGGGCAAGGTTTTCGAGCATCTCGGCGCAGCCTTCCTCGCGCAGCGGGATGTGCGCGGCGCCGTCGTCGCCGAAATAGGCGCCCTGCTCGGTATAGATGAGCCGCGTGCCGACGCCGTCGGAAACCAGTTCGATGGTGGCCAGCGAGGCGGAGTCCCGACGCCTTTCGTTCCCGAGTTCGCGGCCCATGACGTAGCTGAGGATGATCCGGCGGTTCTCGACAATGTCCAGAAACACGGTGTCATTGAAGCCGACGTCGGCCTCCTCGCCGCCGAAGCGGTAGCGGCCGCCGCCGCTGCCGCCGACATGGAAGTCGTGGCGCCACTCGAAAATGGTCGCGCCCGGCGCCTCGACGAACCAGCGGCGGAAGGCGACGGGGTCGGACCAGGCGCGGAACACGCGAGCCGGCAACGCGTCGTAGCGGCGCTCGATCGTGAACATGCCGTGGGCGAGGCGGGCGGTCATTCGCGGGGCTCCGTTTCGGGTTTCGTTGCGTCGAGGAAGGCGCCGAGCCGGTCGAGACTTAGCTCGACGGACCGGCGGCGGTCATTGATCCAGCGTTCGGCTGCGCTGAGGGCCTGCGGGTCGATCCGGCACGTCCGCACGCGCCCGACCTTTTTGGTGACCACGAGGCCGGACGCCTCAAGCAATTTGAGGTGCTGCACCACCGCCGACATCGACATCGGCAGCGGTTCGGCCAGTTCGCTGACCGTGGCGGGGCCGGCGGACAGGCGTTCGACCATCCGCCGACGGGTCGGATCGGACAGGGCCTGGAAGGCGAGATCGAGCGGCTGCTGATACTGAAGCATTCACTTAAGTATCATGGCGAAAGCGCCGACCGCAAGCCTCCGTCCGCAACGCCTCGTTAATCGGCGCGGCGCACCCTCTTTCCGGACCACCTTCGGAGCGGCGCGATGTCGACCATCCAGACCTCCACCTATCGGCGGCAGCGGGACCATTTCGAGCCGCAGGACGCCGACCCGCAGGAGCAGCGCCGGCTGCGTGGCCTGCTCGAGCAGATCGACTACTCGGCCTTCGTCGCCAACCGGGAAGTGATCGCCGCGATGCTGGCCGGCCTCGACGCGGCGGTGTTCCAGAAACTGGCGGTGCAGACGGCGACGGCGCGCGCCAAATGGGTTGCGGAAGCCCTGCGCCAGAGCGAATCCGGCGCGCCGTCCACACCCGACCAGATCGCCCGCCTGACTGCGGCCCGGACGGGTTATGAGGAACTGGCCGAGGCCTATGAGGGTCTGCGCCGCATGGTCGAACGCGGCTATCTGACCCTGAAGGGCGCCTAGTCGGCGGCCGTATCGAGCGGCTGGGGCCGGGTCGCGATCGGCGCCTCCGGGTCCGAGGGCGGCCGCTCGGCCGTGGTCGGCGGCGGTCCGGCCGGCGCGGCGGGGACGATCTCGATGCGCGGCTCGGCCGGGGCGGCGACGACCGGCGGGGGCGGCGGCTCGGGCGTCGCGGTCGACGGCGCAGGCCGACTCTCCGGCGGCGGGGCGATCGGGGCGGAGCGTTCGGGTGTGACCGGCGCGGGCCGCGAGGTGGCGGGCGCGGACGAAGCCGGCGACGACGCACTATCCGCAACCGGCGCGGCCTCGACCGGCGCCGCTTCAACCGCGGCCGGAGCCGGCGGGGCGGAGTCCGTATCAGCCAGGATCGCCGCGGCCGGGGCGCTGTCCGCCAGCGTCGGGGCCGCGGACGGGCGGGTCAACAGCCAGCCGCCGACGGCGACCGCGCCGATGACGGCGGCGGCGACGCCCGCGTAGAGCGGCGCGCGGCCGGCGGCTTTGCGGCGGGCGGGGCCGGACGCCACAGCGGGGATGGCCGTCCCGGCGGCCTCCGGGGAGGCGGCGGCCGGGACGGGTTCACGCCTCGGCTCGGGATGCGATTCGAGGGCAGGCTCCGCCGCCGGCAGGGGCCGGACGACGAGGTCGGGCCCGGTCGGCGCGGCCGTCGCGGCGGCGGGCCGATCGGGCGGCGCGGCGAAGGCGGCGGCGTCCGGCGCGATGGCGGGGGCCGGCGTGGGAGCCGGCGTCGGGGCGGGCCGGGGCGCCGCCTGCGGGATCATCGAACCGTTGAAGATGTCCGGCCGGGCGGCCCGCGCCGGCCCGGACTTCGGGGGCTCGGGAAGAGGCGGCAGGCGCCCGCCCTTCGGCAGCGGTCCGGCCCGGAACACGGTCGCCGGCGGCCGGCCCCAGGTCACGGGGCGGCGGGCGAAGGGCGCAGGCGAACCGTCAGGGGTCTGGTTGTCGGTGGACATGAACTCTCCCGCGCCGGCGAGGCGCGCTTCAGAAACGCGAAGACCGGGTCAGATTGCGGATCGATCTGGCCCGTTTCGTGACCCCCCGGACGGCCTAGTTCTTCAACCGGTAGCCGGTCCGGAAGATCCAGCCGACGACGGCCAGGCAGATCAGCAGGAAGCCCAGGGTGGC
>JBGTSL010000338.1:0-2673 GCA_041940325.1 Brevundimonas sp. | reverse complement strand
AGCGAATCTCGCGATCGCCGCTTCTCCGATCCTGATTGGTCGGCAAACCCCGCCTTTGAGTTCATGCGCAAGGCCTATGAGCTGAATTCAAGCTGGATGCTCTCCCTGCTCGACTCCGCCAGCGAACTGACCACGGCCGAGAAGCGCAAGGCACAATTCTACACTCGCCAGACCATTGATGCGCTTTCGCCCAGCAATTTCTTTGCGACCAATCCCGCAGCATTGAAGGCCATGGTGGAATCCGGCGGCCAGAGCCTGGTCGATGGGCTGCGCAATGCACGTGCCGACATCAAGAAAGGCCACGGCCGGCTGTCCATCAGCCAGACAGACGAGACACCTTTCGAGGTGGGCGTGAACGTCGCCACTGCACCCGGCAAAGTCGTCTTCCGCAACAAGCTGATCGAACTCCTCCAGTTCGAACCGACCACCGAGAAGGTGCACGCCCGCCCGCTTCTGATCTTCCCGCCATGGATCAACAAATATTACATTCTCGACCTTCGCGAAGAGAACTCGATGATCCGCTGGCTGTCCAGCCAAGGCTTCACCGTCTTCGTCTGCTCCTGGGTCAATCCGGACGTCGACAAGGCCGGCTACGGCTTCGACGACTACCTCCAGAAGGGCGTCTACCGCGCCATCGAGAAGGCGCTGGAACAGTCGAAGGCCGACCACATCAACACCGTCGGCTACTGCATCGGCGGCACATTGATGGGCGCCGCCCTGGCCCACATGGCGGCGAAAAAGGACGACCGCGTCACCGCCAACACCTTCTTCGCCGCCCAGCACGACTTCGCCGAGGCCGGCGACCTGCTGCTGTTCACCGACGACCACTGGCTGAAAGAGATCGAGCAGCAGATGGACGCCGCCGGCGGCGTCCTGCCCGGCGCGGCCATGGCCGAGACCTTTAATGCGCTCCGCGCCAACGACCTGATCTGGTCCTTCTTCGTCAGCAACTATCTGCTGGGCAAGGATCCGCCCGCCTTCGACCTGCTGTTCTGGAACGCCGACCAGACCCGCATGCCGAAGACCCTGCACATGGACTATCTGCGCTCCCTGTACGGCCGGAACGCCCTCGCGAAGGGCGAATTCGAAATCGGCGGCGTCCGCGTCGACCTGTCGAAGGTCAGGATACCGCTCTATTTCCAGGCCAGCCGCGAGGACCACATCGCCCCGATGAACTCGGTCTACCGCTCGGCCCGCGCCTTCACCAACGCCGACGTCACCCTGACCCTCGCCGGCTCGGGCCACATCGCCGGCGTGGTCAATCCGCCCTCGGCGAAGAAATACCAGCACTGGACCAACCCCGCCCTGCCCGTCACCCTCGCCGAATGGCAGGCGGGGGCCGTGGAGCATCCCGGCAGCTGGTGGGATCACTGGGCGGAGTGGCTGCACGCCCGCTCCGGCGGCTGGGTCCCCGCCCGCGATCCGAAGACAGGCCCCCTGCCCCCGCTGGAGCCGGCCCCCGGCTCCTATGTGAAGGTGAAATCTTGAAGCGTCTCGATGCCAATCTGCTGCTCGGCCTGTCCACCAGCCTGGCGCTCGTCCTCGTGGTGGTGACCAGCAGCTACTACGGAGCCGAGCCGCAGGTGCTGCGCAACGCCTTCCTCGCCGTCGCCTGCGTCGCCGGCTTCGTCCTGCTCAACCCCCTTCTGCAGCGGCGCATGAAACAGGGCTCCCGGCCGCCGATGATCGATCGGTCCAGCCCCGGCACGGCCATCTGGGCCGGCCTGTTCCCCCTCGCGGTCATGTTCGCCGCCGCTGTGCCGATCTTCTGGCCCGGCCACGACTACGGCCTGCTGATCATCATCGCCGCCGTCTGGACCGGGGTCACCGTCGAATCGGCGCTCAAGGCCCTCAGACGGGGTTGAATTTCAGCGCCACGCCGTTGTTGCAGTAGCGCTTGCCGGTCGGCCGCGGCCCGTCGTCGAACACATGTCCCTGGTGCCCCAGGCAGCGGGCGCAGTGATACTCCGTCCGCGGAATGCCGATGGCGAAGTCGGTCTTCGTCCCGATGTTGGCGGCGATCACCTGATAAAAGCTCGGCCAGCCCGTCCCGCTGTCGAACTTCCACTGCGAGCGGAACAGCGGCAGCTCGCAGCCCCGGCACACATAGGTCCCGTGCCGCGTCTCCCCGTTCAGCGGACTGCTGTACGGCCGCTCCGTGGCCTCGTGGCGCAGCACGTCATAGCTGGCCCGCGGCAGCCGCGCCCGCCACTGGGCGTCGGTGATCCGCCGGAACAGCGAGTTCGCATACTGGCGCTCAGACGCATCCGCCGGCCCCGGCGAACGGGCGCTCAACCCGACCGCGCCGGCGGTCAGCAGCAGATGGCGGCGGGACAGAGGGCGGGTCATGACCATTGATACGTCGGGAAGCCGCGAGCGGTTTCAAGCTCCCACAAACTATCGTCATCCTCCGGCGAGCGCAGCGAGACCGGGGGACCCGGCGGCGCGCGCGAGCGCGACCCTGTCGGAAGCGCCGCTGTTCATCACAGCCTGCCTGAAACAGATCGCCTTCGGCGCCGCTGGGTCCCCCGGTCTGCGCGGCTGCGCCGCTTGCCGGAGGATGACGAATGCCGGGATCACGAAAGCCCCGTCCCCTCGTCCAGCCCCAGCATCAGATTGAGGTTCTGCACCGCCGCCCCCGACGCCCCCTTGCCGAGGTTGTCCAGCAGGGCG
>JBGTSL010000337.1:0-2677 GCA_041940325.1 Brevundimonas sp. | reverse complement strand
CGAGGCCGCCCTGATCTCGCAGGCGGTCAAGGGCCCCGTGAAGCTGATGTGGACGCGCGAGGACGACATGCGCCACGACTTCTACCGGCCGATCGGCTGGCACGAGCTGTCGGCCGGGCTCGACGCGAAGGTCGGCGTGACGCTGATCGTGACCTTCCGCGGCCCGGGCCGGGACCTTGGTATCGCGGATCGCGACTTCGGTCGCGGCCACGCCTTTGGACAAGGATGCCCAACGAAACACCGTCTCGTCTGTAACGGGCTCTCCGCCCGACTGGGTGATGCCATACCCTTTGGCAAAGGCGACCTCGCCCCGGTCGATCCACCGGTGTCGTTCGGATTCGGCTCCGCACCGAGGGCGCCGACGCTGACCCGCCTCACGAGCTACGTCGACGTACCGGACTAGCCTGTCGTCATGGGTGAGATCACGTCCGTCGAGCAGCTGCGCGAGATCGTCGGGGTCCCGCACGAGCGGGTCGCGAGCAAGGACCGCGAACGCCTGTCCGCCGTGCACCAGGCGTTCCTGGCCGCCCAGCGCGAGATCGTCGTCGAACAGCGGCACGATGAAGCGCTCGCCGTCCACCACCGGGGCGGCCTCCTCGACCTCGTGCCCCAGGTCCGCGCACAGCCTGGCGGCGCGCTGGGCGGCAACCTCCAGGTCCGGGTCCGGGGCGGCGCCGGTGTAGGTCCGGCTGGCGAAGGCGATGCGCAGCCGCCGCTCGCCCGGCCCGGTCGCGGCCGGCCGGGCGTCGGTCTGCGTCGCCTCCGGCTGGGTCGGCTGCACGATGCCCTGGTCGACGGCGGCCACCAGGGTGTCGATCGCGGTCGGCGGCGCGTCGGCGGCGGCGATCGTCGGCTGCGCCCCGGGCACGATCGCCGGGTCGGCCAGCGGATCGGCCGCGGGCACGGCGGCGCCGGCCGCCTGTTCGGTCATCTGGCCCGGGTCGAGATCGGGCAACGGCAGCATCGGTGCGGACAGCACCGGCGGCACGCTGACGCCCGCGCCGGCCGTCGGCGGCGGGCTGTCGGCCTCGACTGCTGCGGTCGACGCCGGGCTGACCTCGGCGACATCGTTGTCGGGACGGGCGACCGCCAGCTCCATCGGCAGCGGCGGCGGCCGGTCGAACAGCTCGGGCTCCGGGTTGATGATCGGCGCTTCCGGCGGCGGCAGCACGTATTCCTCGTCGGGCCGGACCGCCAGGCGCTGGCCGGTGACACCGTCGAAGAATTCGAGCTCGCTGCCGTGGACCGCCAATCCGCCGGGATTCTCCGGCGCGATCTTCACCGGCTCGACGGCCGCGGCGATGGTCACGACCGTGCCGTCGAAGGCCGCCGGCGTGCGTTCGCCGCTGTAGGCGAGCCAGGCATAATAGCTGAAGCCGCCGATCGCGCTCAGCGCCACGCCGGTGGTCAGTGCGCGATAGACCAGGCCGCGCCTGCGCGCCTGGCCGCTTTCCGGCTGGCGCCCGGCGCTCGGCCGGTAGGGGCCCGTTCCTTTGCTGCCGCCCGCTGCACGGGCGCGCCCGGCATCCGGCCGGCGCGGTGCATAAAGCTCCGGAGCTGCCATCACATCTCCTCAACCGGTGTTATGCCGATCAGCCCCATTCCGACCGCCAACACCGCCCGCACGCCCGCCACCAGGGCCAAGCGCGCCGTTGTCTTCACATCGTCCCCCTGCACCAGGAACCGAAGATGCGACTCGTCGCGTCCCTTGTTCCACAATGTATGAAAATCGGACGCCAACTCATAGAGAAAAAAGGCTAATCTATGTGCCTCGTGGGCATTGGCCGCGGTTTCGACGGCCCGCGGCCAGCTGGCCAGGCGGAGGATCATGGCCAGGTCGGCCGGATCGTCCAGCGGCCTCAGGTCGGCGCCGGCCAGCACGTTGGGATCGAGGCTGATCTGCGGGAATTCCTCCGCCGCGTGCCGCAGCACCGAACAGGCCCTGGCGTGGGCGTACTGCACGTAGAACACGGGGTTGTCACGGCTCTGCTCGCGCACCTTCTGGTAGTCGAAGTCCATCGCCTGGTCGTTGCGCCGCGAGACCATCATGTAGCGGACCGCATCCTTGCCGACGCTGTCGATCACGTCGCGCAGGGTGATGAAGGTGCCGGCCCGCTTCGACATCTTCACCGGCTGGCCGCCGTCGAGCAGCCGGACCAGCTGGCAGATCTTCACGTCGAGCTCGGCCGCGCCGCGGCTGATCGCGGTCACAGCCGCCTGCATCCGCTTGACGTAGCCGCCATGGTCGGCGCCCAGCACGTCGATCAGGTGGTCGAAACCCCGGCGCACCTTGTCGTTGTGATAGGCGATGTCGGGGGCGAAATAGGTCCAGTTGCCGTCCGACTTCTTCAGCGGCCGGTCGATGTCGTCGCCGTAGGCGGTCGAGCGGAACAGGGTCTGCGGGCGTTCCTCCCAGTCTTCCGGCAGCTTGCCCTTGGGCGGTTCCAGCGTGCCGACATAGATCAGGTCCCGGGCCTCGAGCTGCGCCAGCACCTCGTCGATGGCGCCGCTGTCACGGATCGCCTGCTCGGAGGAGAACACCTCCTGCTCGACCCCCAGCCGGGCCAGGTCGGCGCGGATCAGGTCCATCATCGCGTCGACCGCGAACCGCCGGAGTTCCGGCAGCCATTCGCTTTCCGGCGCGTCGCGCCAGCGCGGCCCGTCGCGTTCGGCGAGC
>JBGTSL010000336.1:0-2686 GCA_041940325.1 Brevundimonas sp. | reverse complement strand
ACATCCTGCGCAGCTGGTCCTTGGTGAAGATGGGCACGACCGCCGCGCAGAAGAAGCTTTTCTTCAACTTGCGAAAAGCCAAGAGCCAGATCTCGGCCTTCGAGGAAGGCGACCTGCATCCCGAACATCTCTCCGCCATCGCCACCAAGCTGGGCGTGTCCGAGGAAGAGGTCACCAACATGAACCGCCGCCTCGGCGGCGACGCCTCGCTGAACGCGCCGCTGCGCGCGGACGGCGAGAGCGAGTGGCAGGACTGGCTGGCCGACGACACGGCGGTGTCGCAGGAGACCCAACTGGCCGAGGACGAGGAAAAGTCGATCCGCATGGGCCTGCTGGAAGAGGCCATGCAAGAGCTGACCGATCGTGAAAAGCACATCCTCACCGAGCGCCGCCTCAAGGATGATCCCGTGACCCTTGAGGAGCTCGCGGGCCAATACGGCGTATCGCGGGAACGGGTGCGGCAGATCGAGGTGCGGGCGTTCGAGAAGCTGCAGAAGGCGATGCGGGCGGCCGCCGAGGAGCGAAACCTGGTCGACGCCTGAGCGGCTCAGCCGGTCTTCTGCATTCGGGGTTCGGGCGGCGCCATGGCCAGCAAGGCGCCGATCGGGGCGGCGAGCGTCTCCTTGGTCGGCGGCCCGGACGCGAGCGTCACTTCGAGCGCGCCCACGGCCACCGCAAGGCGGGAGTCGGCGACCTTCATGGCCAGCGACTTCAGGATTGCGGCCTGCTCGCGGATGGCGCGGACGGCCTGCATCGGATCGTTGTGGAACTGATCGAGGGCCGAGGCGAGAATCCGCATGGCCTGGTCCCTCGCCGCCGCCATCGCCGCTGCGCCGTTGGCAGGCTTGTCGGCGCGCCGCTTGCGGTCGCCCGAGTATTCGCCCGAGTTGAAACGGCGCCGGTCCGGACCGACGTAGCCGACGGCTTCGACCCAGTCCCGGGGCTTCAGGGCGACGTTCTCGACGCGTTTGAACAGATCGGCGCTGGTGAAAGGCTTGCGGAGGAATTCGTGCACGCCGCTATCGCGGGCTCCGAGGATGGTGCTCGCGGTCGCGTCGGCCGTGACCATGATGATCGGCGCACGACGGCAGGCGAAGCTTGATCGCCGCAAGGCCCGCGCCAGCGACTCCCCGTCGAGGTTGTCGCCGTTCCGTTCGGTGAAGATGATGCCCGGCTCGAGGTCCGCGGCCGTCCGCATCGCGCGCGGTTCACTGGGTTCGACCACGATCTCGCCCGCGCCCATGCCCTTGACGATCTCCGTCAGAAGACGCGCGGCATGGGGGTTCGGATCGACGATCAGCACCCGTCTCAGCACCGGCGCCAGCTTCGCCAACAAACGAGGATCGACAGCAAACAAGGGACGCGGCCTCCAGACAAGGCCATCATCCTTAACCGGAGCCGGTTAAGGTCCGTTGAACGCTGAAGTTTCCCGGCCTCGCGCTAGCCCTGGAAAGGGTCGTGCATCAGGATGGTGTCGTCCCGCTCCGGACTGGTCGAAAGCAGCGCCACTGGCGCCCCGATCAGCTCTTCGATGCGGCGGACGTATTTGATGGCGTTGGCGTTGAGGTCGCGGAAGCTGCGAGCGGAGGCGGTGCTCTCGGTCCAGCCCTCGAGCTCCTCGAAGACCGGCTCGGCGGCGGCCTGGGCCTTCAGACTGGACGGCAGATGGTCCAGCACCTCGTCGCCGATGCGATAGCCGGTGCAGATCTTCAGGGTTTTCAGTCCGTCAAGGACATCCAGCTTGGTAAGGGCGATGCCGTCGATCCCGTTGATCGCCACCGACTGCCTGACCAACACCGCGTCGAACCAGCCGCAGCGCCGCGCCCGACCGGTGTTGACGCCGACCTCGCGGCCGACGGTCGCCAGGTGCCGCCCAACCTCGTCGTCGAGTTCGCACGCGAACGGCCCCTCCCCCACCCGGGTCGTATAGGCCTTCACGATGCCGAGCACATAGCCGACCCCCTTCGGCCCGATCCCGGCGCCCGCGGCGGCCTGTCCGGCGACGGTGTTGGAGCTTGTCACATAGGGGTAGGTCCCATGATCCACATCGAGGAACGCGCCCTGGGCGCCTTCGAACAGCACCCGCTTGCCGTCGCGCCGCGCCTTGTCGAGCACCCGCCAGGCGGGCTGCACATACGGGAGGATCTTCGGGGCGATCTCCAGCAACTGCTGCAGCAGGGCGTCCGGGTCGATCGGCTCGAGACCAAGACCGGCCCGAAGCGGATCGTGATGGGCCCGCAGGCGGTCGATCTTGACCTTCAGGTCATCGACGCTGGCGAGGTCGCAGACGCGGATCGCCCGGCGTCCGACCTTGTCTTCATAGGCAGGTCCGATGCCCCGCCCTGTGGTGCCGATCCGCGCTCCCGGGGCGCTCGCCGCCGCCTCGCGCGCCACGTCCAGCGCCGGATGAATGGGCAGAATCAGGCAGGCGTTGTCGGCGACGATCAACACATCGGGGCTGATGGCGACGCCCTGAGCCTCGATTTTCTCGATCTCACCGACCAGGTGCCAGGGATCAACCACCACCCCGTTGCCGATGATGGAGGGTTTCCCCTGGACGACGCCGCTGGGGAGCAGGGCCAGCTTGTAGACCTTGCCATCGACGACGAGGGTGTGTCCGGCGTTGTGTCCGCCCTGGAAACGAACGACCACGTCCGCCCGGTTCGACAGCCAGTCGACAATCTTG
>JBGTSL010000335.1:0-2707 GCA_041940325.1 Brevundimonas sp. | reverse complement strand
GATCCCGCGCTCCTGCTCGATCTCCATATTGTCCAAGACCTGCTCCGACATCTCGCGCGCCGACAGGCCGCCGGTGAACTGGATCAGCCGGTCGGACAGGGTCGATTTGCCGTGGTCGATGTGGGCGACCACGGAGAAGTTCCGGATGCGTTCGATGGGTGGGGTCGTCATGGCCGCGCCGGTAGCACGGCGGGGCCGGATCGCCAACGCAGACGGCGTCCGGAAGCCCTCCGTCACCGCTTTTGTGGCGGATTACATCGACGTAAGGGGACGGATTCGCGTTTGAGAAGAGGCCGCGTAACCGCTATTCAACGGCCGATGACAAGGCGGCCGCACCGGCGGCGCGCCCGGGCGCGGCTCCCCTCCCCGCGCCGCATGGGGATCAGACGTGGCGAAGATGATGCGCAATGTTCGGGCCGGCGCGGCCGCTCTCACTCTGGCCCTGGCGCTGGCCGGCTGCGGCGGCGAGGAGAAGGCCAAGGAGGCCGAGGCCAGGGCCGGCGCGACCGGCAGCAGCCAGACCGTGACCGTCGCGGCCGCCGCACTCAGAAATCTGCCGCGCACGGTCACGGCGTCGGGCACCATCTCGGCCTGGGAAGAGGTGCCGGTCGGCGCCGAGACCGGCGGGCTGACCGCCACCGCCGTCTATGTCGACGAGGGACGCTACGTCCGCCAGGGCGCGCCGCTGGTGCAGCTGAACGACGCCCTGCTGCGCGCCCAGCTGAACCAGCAGCGGGCGGCGGTGCAGACCGCCGAGGCCAACGCCGACCGCGACGAGGCCGCGCTGGGCCGGGCCCAGGAGCTGAAGGAACGCGGCTTCCTCAGCCAGGCTTCGCTGGACACCGCCCTGGCCAACAAGCGGTCGTCGGACGCCAATCTGCTGGCCGCGCGGGCGGCGCTGTCGGAGACGCAGACCCGGCTGTCGCAGGCGACCATCCGGGCGCCGGTGTCGGGTCTGGTGATCAGCCGCAACGTCACCCGCGGCCAGATCGTCTCGCCCGGGACCGAGCTGTTCCGCATCGTCCGTGACGGCCGGCTGGAGCTGGACGCCCAGGTTCCGGAAACGGATCTCGCCCTGGTCCGGTCGGGCCAGAGCGCCGTGGTCTCGTCCGACCAGGTCGGGGAGACGACGGGGACCGTCCGCATCGTGACGCCCGAGGTCGACCCTGAGACCCGGCTGGGCGTGGCGCGCATCTCGATCATCGGCGGCGGGTTCCGGCCCGGCATGTTCGCCCGCGCCCGCATCGACGTCGGCGACAATCCGGCGGTGACCGTGCCGACGGCGGCGGTGCTGTACCGGGAGAACCGGCCGGGGGTGTTCATCCTCGACGGCCAGGGCCGGGCCCGTTTCCGGCCGGTGACGATCCTGACCCGGGCCAGCGAATGGACCGCCGTCGACGGCGTCGAGGCGGGCGCGCGCGTCATCGTCCAGGGCGCCGGCTTCCTCGGCGAGGGCGACCGCGTGCGGGTCGCGCCGGCGGCCCGTCCGGCCCCCGCGGCCAAGGCGGCTCCGGCGGCCAAGGCGGGCTGAACATGAACAACATCTCCGCCTGGTCGATCCGGAATCCGATCCCGGTCATCCTGCTGTTCCTCGTCCTGACGGTCGCCGGGATCGTCGGGTTCAACTCGATGCGGATCAACAACAATCCGGACGTCGAGTTTCCGCTGATATACGTCGGCGCCGGGCGGCCGGGGGCCGCGCCGAGCGAGCTGGAGACCCAGGTCACGCGCCTGATCGAGGACGCCGTGGCGGGCCTGGGCGGCGTGCGCCACATGGATTCGACGGTCAGCGACGGCTATTCGACGACGCTGATCGAATTCGAGCTGGGCACCGACGTCGAGCGGGCCACCAACGACGTGCGCAACGCCATGGCGGGGCTGCGCGGCGACCTGCCGCAGGACATGCAGGAGCCGACCGTCCAGCGCATCGACATCACCGGCGACAGCCTGATCACCTATGTGGTGCAGTCGCCGACGATGAGCCCGGAGCAGCTGAGCTGGTTCGTGGACAACGACGTCAGCCGGGCCCTGCTGGCCATTCCGGGCGTCGGCGAGGTCAACCGCCAGGGCGGCGTGGACCGCGAGATCCGGGTCGAGATCGATCCCGACCGGCTGGCGGCGCTGGGCGTCACGGCGGCCCAGGTCAGTCAGGCCCTGGTCTCGGCCAACAGCGACCTGCCCGGCGGGCGAGTGACCGTGGCCGGGTCCGAGCGGGCCATCCGCATCCCCGGCGCGGCCGGGTCCCTGGAGGAGCTGCGCGAGACCCGCATCCCGCTGGGCGGCGGCGGCAGCGTGCGGCTGGGCGATCTGGGACGGGTCGAGGACGCCTGGACCGAGCCCCGGTCGATGGCCCGTCACGACGGGCAGCAGGTCGTCACCTTCAACATGCTGCGCTCGCGCGAGGCCAGCGAGGTCAAGGTCGCCGACCGGGTGCGCGAGGTTGTGGCCGAGATGGACGAGGCTCACCCCGAGCTCGAGATTCAGCAGATCACCGCCAACGTCGAATATATCGAGGAGAGCTATATCGCCTCGGTCGAGGCCCTGCTGATCGGCGCCGTGCTGGCGGTGCTGGTGGTCTTCCTCTTCCTCCGGGACATCCGGGCGACGATCATCGCCGCCGTGGCCCTGCCCCTGTCGCTGATCCCGACGTTCGCGGTGCTGGCGGCGACGGGCCAGTCGCTGAACGGGGTTACGCTGCTGGCCCTGT
>JBGTSL010000334.1:0-2724 GCA_041940325.1 Brevundimonas sp. | reverse complement strand
TCGGACCTGGACTATGTCAACGCCCACGGCACCTCGACCATGGCCGACTGGATCGAGTTGAAGGGGATCGAGGGGCTGGTCGGCGATCACGCGCAGAACCTGACCGTCTCCTCGACCAAGTCGATGACCGGCCACCTGCTGGGCGCGGCCGGGGCGATCGAGAGCATCTTCTCGGTGCTGGCCATCCGCGACCAGGTCGCCCCGCCGACCATCAACCTCGACAACCCCGAGGAGGAGACGCCGATCGACCTGGTGCCGCACAAGGGCAAGCCGATGAAGATCGACGTGGCCATGTCCAATTCGTTCGGCTTCGGCGGCACCAACGCCTCGGTCATCTTCAAGAAGGTCGCCTAGATGGCCGGACGCTCCCGGGGGGCGGGCGCTCCGAAACGACAGACGCAGCGATCCGGCCGGGCCACGGCCCTGCTGGCCGCCTCGGCCACCTTCAGCCTGTTCCTGATCGCCGCCATCGTCGCCGCCTGGAGCGTCTTCTACGCCCCGGGCCCGGCGGCCCGCGACGGCGGCGACACGACCATCGTCACCCTGCCCAGCGGGGCGGGCGTCGGCGCCATCGCCGCCAATCTCAAGGCCGCCGGGGTGATCCGCTCGACCGACATGTTCAAGGCCGCCGCCACCCTGACCGGCGCCGACCGCAAGCTGCGCGCCGGCGAATACGAGGTGCCCTCGCGGGCCTCGCTGCGCTCCGTCCTCGTGCTGCTGGTCGAGGGCAAGGTGGTCCGCCACTACGTCACCCTGCCCGAGGGCTGGTCCTCGGCCCAGGCCGTCGACATCCTGATGCGCCAGCCGATCCTGACCGGCGAGATCGTCGACACGCCGGAGGAGGGCTCGCTGTGGCCCGACACCTATGAGATCGCCCGCGGCGACACCCGCGCCTCGGTCATCGCCCGGATGAGCCGGGCCCAGGCCGACAACCTCGCCCGCCTGTGGGCCGCCCGCTCGCCGCGGACGGTGGTCAAGTCGCCGGAGGAGGCCGTCATCCTCGCCTCCATCGTCGAGAAGGAGACCGCCGTCGCCGCCGAACGCCCGCGCGTCGCCGCCGTCTTCTCCAACCGTTTGCGCATCGGCATGCGGCTGGAGAGCGACCCGACCATCATCTACGGCATCACCAAGGGCCGCCCGCTCGGCCGCGGCATCCGCCGCTCGGAGCTGGACCGCCCGACCGAGTGGAACACCTACCAGATCGACGGCCTGCCCCCGACCCCGATCGCCAACCCCGGCGGCGAGGCGTTGGCGGCGGTGCTCAACCCGCCCGTCTCCGACGAGCTGTTCTTCGTCGCCGACGGCTCGGGCGGCCACGCCTTCGCCCGCACCTATGAGGAGCACCTCGCCAATGTCGCCCGCTGGCGCGAGATCGAGCGGCGCAAGGCCGGCCTGCCCCCCGGCGCCCCGCCGCCGGCCGTGCCGGGCACCGTCCCCGGCGTGCCCAACGCCCATCCGCCCGAAGGCGCCGTCCCGCCCGGCGTGACCGTCCCGCCCGGCGCCCAGGTCATCCGCGTGCCGCAACAGGCGCCGGCGCAATGAGCGCCATCTGCGGCATGACCGGCTTCGGCCGCGGCGAGGGGGCCCACGGCGGCTGGAGCTGGTCGGTCGAGGCCCGCTCGGTCAACGGCCGCAACCTCGAGGTCCGCTTCCGCGGCCCGCCCGGCTTCGACACCCTGGAGACCCACGCCAAGGCCTCGGCCCGATCACATTTCACCCGCGGCCAGATCACCGTCGGCGTCCAGGCGAAGCGCGCCGACCCCGGCGCCGCCGCCCTCAAGGTCAATGACGACATCCTCGCCCGCTACCTGGCCCTCGCGGGCCGGCTGGCGGAGGAGGGGGCCGCGCCGCCCACCGCCGACGGCCTGCTGGCCCTGCGCGGCGTGCTCGAAACCCCCGAGGAGGACGAGGACCCCGAGGGCCGCGCCGCCGTCGAGGCCGCCATGGCCGCCTCCATCGACGCCGCCTTCGACGCCCTGAAGACCTCCCGCGACCGCGAGGGCGCCCAGCTCCAGCCCGTGATCGCCGACTTCATCGACCGCATCGAAGCCCTCGTCGCCTCGGCCGAAACCGAAGCCGCCGCCCAGACCGACGCCATCCGCGAGCGCTTCACCCGCCGGATGACCGAACTGGCCCCCGACGCCCCCGGTCTGCAGGACCGCATCTTCCTCGAGGCCGCCGCCCTGGCGACCAAGGCCGACGTCCGCGAGGAGCTCGATCGCCTCGCCGCCCATCTCGATTCGGCCCGCCAACTGTTGCGCCAGCCCCCCGCCGGGCGGAAACTCGACTTCCTGATGCAGGAATTCATGAGGGAGGCGAACACCCTCTGCTCGAAATCGGCTACGACCGCGCTCACCGGAATCGGCCTCGAACTGAAGGCCGTCATCGAGCAGCTGCGGGAACAGGTCCAGAATGTCGAATGAACGCACGCCCCGCCGCGGCGTCCTCCTGATCGTCGCCAGCCCCTCGGGCGCCGGCAAGACCAGCCTGTGCCGCCGCCTGATGGCCGACCACGGCGGTCTCGAACTGTCCATCTCCATGACCACCCGCGGCATCCGCCCGGGCGAGGTCGCCGACCGCGACTACCATTTCGTCGACGACGCCGAGTTCCAGCGCATGGTCGAGGCCGACGCCTTCCTCGAATGGGCCGACGTCCACGGCAGCCGCTACGGCAGCCCCCGCGCCCCCATCGACCGCGCCCTCGCCGAAGGCCGCGACGTGCTG
>JBGTSL010000333.1:0-2731 GCA_041940325.1 Brevundimonas sp. | reverse complement strand
CAGGTGCTGCCCTCGTCCGTGCTCCGTTCGAGAGTCCCGTCGGTGCGCAATCCCCAGACCTTTCCTGTTTCGTCCACCGCAATGTGTGTGAACTTCCGGCCGGATTGCGAGGGTGCCGCGTTCCCCATGCGCCACACCTCGTCCTGCGAGTCGAGGAAGTAGACCTGTTCCGGGTTGCCTCCGACCGCCACGTCCTTGGCCGGCTTGCTCCACATCCGTGTCCAGGCGCCATTGGGCATCCCTCGCCCGCTGCTCCGTGCCGTCCGCGTCGCCATGCCGTGCGATCCCTTCGGTCGCCAGGGCGTCTGCGCCATCGAGTTCCTGGAGGACGCGCCCGAGATCGAGGCCCTGATCGTGCCGATCGGCGGCGGCGGCCTGATCGCCGGCTGCGCCATCGCGGCCAAGGCGATGAAGAATGGCGGCAAGGCGATGTACAAGAACGTCGCCGGCGGCACGCTGACCTTCGCGAAGAAGGGCAAGGGCTGGCAAGTGTGGGATGCCAAGGGCGGCCACGCCGACATCACCATTGCCAATGTCATGCAGTCGAACGGCGTGATCCACGTCATCGACACCGTCCTCATGCCCTGAGCTTCCCGGGGGCGGCCCGCGCACCCTTTCGCGCGGGCCGCTTCGGGAAGCCCCACAACGGGAGGTTCACATGCGCAGATTTCTCACAGCCAGTATCGCCGCGATCGCCTTCGCCACGCCCGCGCTCGCTCAGGATGGCGAGGCGGAGTTCGACGGTTTCTATATCGGGGCTTCGGTCGGCTATTCCGTCCAGAACAACGATGTCGGGGAGCGGATCCTGTTCGATCGCGGCTCGAATGGCAGCTTTGGCGAGACGATCACCACGGCGGGCGGGGCCGACGCCTTCTCGCCCGGTTTCTGCAACGGCGCCGCGACGTCGAATCTCAACACCGCCTGCACCAACGACAAGGACGGCATCGACTATCACCTGCGCCTCGGCGGCGACCGGCAATATGGCAAGTTCGTCGTCGGGTTCGTCGTCGAAGGCGGAAAGTCCGACATACGCGACAGCGTGTCGGCGTTCAGCACCACGCCCGCCTTCTACACGATGACGCGGGAGATTGAGTGGAACGCCGCGCTCCGCGCCCGCGCCGGCTACACATTGGGACCCAAGACCCTGGCCTATGCCACCTTCGGCGGCACTTATGCCAAACTCGACCACAGCTTCACCACCGGCAACACCGCCAATTCCTTTGCGGTCGTCGGCAGCGACGACGCGTGGGGCTGGCAGGCCGGCGGCGGGATCGAGCAGAAGCTGGGCCGCCATGTCTCGGTCGGCGTCGAATATCTCTACAGCCGTTACAATGACGACGACGCCCGCATCCGCGTGACTCAGGGCACGGCCGGGGCGACCAACCCGTTCGTACTGGCCGGCGGTACGGATTTCCGCCGCGATACCAACCGGTTCGACTTCCACTCGATGCGCGCAACGCTCGCATTCCGTTTCTAACGCCGCGGGGCCGGCTCCTCCCGGACGGCCCGGCGGCGGGGCCGGCGAGGCACTCTTCTCTCCTGACGGCCTCGCCGGCCCTTCCGCCTATTCTCCTTCGCTGCTAACGGGCCGGGCGAAGCTTCGGCTTCGCCGCAGGGACGCGGCATCGAGGAGAATCGATCTTCCCCCACCCCACCATCCTCTCGCTCAACACCGCCCCGGTCCGCCCGCTCGGGCCGAAGTCGATCCCCAGCGCGATCGCCAAGCAGCCGGCCGATCGCCCGCTCCGCCTCACGGCGCTCGGCCTCGCCGGTGACGAACAGGGGGACACCCGCGTCCATGGCGGTGTCGACAAGGCGGTGCATCACTATCCCCGCGACCATTACGCCGCGTGGCGCGCCGATCTCGGCGACCATCCGCTGCTCGACGGCCAAGGCGCGTTCGGGGAGAATATCGCCACCCTCGGCCTCACCGAAGCCGATGTCGCGATCGGCGACCGCTTCCGCATCGGCACGGCGCTGGTCGAGGTGTCGCAGGGCCGCCAGCCCTGTTTCCGCCTCAACCTGCGTTTCGAGGCGCCCGGCGTCGCACTGCGCATGCAGGAGAGCGGCCGCACCGGCTGGTATTATCGCGTGCTGGAGGAGGGCGTGGTCGCCCCCGGCGACACCGTCCGGCTGACCGACCGCCTCGCCCCCGACTGGACCGTCGAGCGTATCCGCCGCGTCTTCTACGTCGACATGCTCGACCGCGAGGCGCTCCGCGCCATCGCCGCGCTCACCCTGCTGCCCGAACGCTGGCGCCTGCTCGCGCAGAAGCGGCTGGCGTCGGGCGCCGTCGAGGACTGGAGCCCCCGGCTGAAGGGTGGATAGCCCCCCGACGCTGCCTTCCGTGCAACCAATCACCGCTCCCCTTCCCCCCGGTCCCCTCCCCTGCTATCGGCCCTCGCGAATCTTCGCATTCGCTTCTCACCGGCGCGCCCGTGCGGCTCTCCAGCCGCCTCCCCCACGCCGCTCCGGTGGCACATAGATAGGGAAAGGGACCCGCACCAATGACAGCCATCGGCCAGGACAGCCTCGGAACGCGTGAAACGCTCACCGTCGGCGGCAAGAGCTACAGCTATTACAGCCTGGAAAAGGCCGCCGCGAAGCTCGGCGACAGCCGGATGGCGTCGCGGTACGCCGCGATCGCGTCGTTGAGCTTGCCTTTGTCCCGGAGAGCCAGGCCGAGGCCGTTGTGCGCCTTCGCGGAGCTCGGATTCAGCCGGATCGCCTC
>JBGTSL010000332.1:0-2739 GCA_041940325.1 Brevundimonas sp. | reverse complement strand
ACCTCCGCCCACCCCGACCGCAGCTGCCGCGCCGGCAAGGTTCCCAGCACGTCGATGTCGGCCAGCACCAGCCGCGGCTGGTGAAAGGCCCCGACCAGATTCTTGCCGCGCGGCGTGTCGATGGCGGTCTTGCCCCCGACCGAGGAGTCGACCTGGGCCAGCAGGGTCGTCGGGACCTGCACGAAGTCGACGCCGCGCATGAACAGGGCCGCCGCCAGCCCGGCCAGATCGCCGACCACCCCGCCGCCGAGGGCCACCACCACATCCCTGCGGTCCAGCTGGAAGGCCAGCATCCGGTCGATGACCCGCTCAAGCTCGGCGAAGGACTTGGACCCCTCCCCCGGCGGCACGGTCAACAGCCGCCCGTGCACCCCCGCGGCCTTCAGCGAGGCCAGCGCCGCCTTGCCGTGCAGCCGCCCCACCGTCTCGTCGGTGACGACCACCGTCCGGCCCTGCGCCAGCGGCGCCACACGCGCGCCCAGCTCCGCCATCAGGCCGCGGCCGACGATCACCTCATAGGGCCGGAACCCGCCGCCCGAGACGCGCATCGTGGTCGTCACGTCCCCATCTCCGGCGCATGGGCGGCGAAATGGGCCTCCAGCGCCTCGGCGATGGCCTCGACCGCCTGCGCATGGGCCCCGCCGGCCACGTCCACGGTCAGATCGGCGGTCTGATAAACCGGGTAACGCACCTCGGCCATGGCCCTGAGCGCCGTCAGCGGATCCCGGCCGCGCAGCAGCGGCCGGGTGTCGCGCCGCTGCACCCGACCAGCGACGGTCTCGAGATCGGCCCGCATCCACACCGTCACCGCGCGGTCCTTCAGCAGCGCACGGGTCTCCGGATTGAGGATCGCCCCGCCCCCGGTGGCCAGCACCATGCGCGGCCCCTCCAGCAGGCGTCTCATGACCCGCGCCTCGCCGGCCCGGAACTCCGATTCGCCCAGTTCGGCGAAGATGTCCGACACCGTCATCGCCGCCGCCGCCTCGATCTCGACGTCGCCGTCGGCGAACGGCAGCCCCAGCCGTTTCGCCAGCCGCCGGCCGACCGTCGATTTCCCCACCCCCATCAGCCCGACCAGCGCTATGGTGCGGCGATGGACCGGAATCGGGCCGCCTTCGCTCACGACCGGCCTCCGGAGAGGCGGCGCGATGGCGGCGGAACGGACGGAGGCAGGCGAGACGGCATGATCCGATCACCCTTTACACCAGGCGCCGCCGAGGCAAAGCGGTCCCGCGCATGACCACCCCGCAGGTCGAGGCCTTTCTGGAGATGATGGCGGTGGAGCGCGACGCCTCGCCCCACACCCTGTCCGCCTACGCCCGCGATCTCGCCGACGCCGAGGCCGGCCTGCCCGGCGGCTTGATGGCGGCCGACGAGGCCGGCGTCGAGGCCTGGTACGCCGGCCTCGGCGCCCGCGGCCTGTCCGCCGCCACCCAGGCCCGCCGCCGCTCCGCCGTGCGCCAGTTCTACCGCTTCGCCCTCGGCGAGGGCTGGCGTCAGGACGACCCCTCGCGCCGCCTCGACGCCCCCAAACAGGGCCGCAGCCTGCCGAAAACCCTCAGCCGCGAAGAGATCGAGCGCCTGCTCGGCGCCGCATCGGCCCGCGACGACGCCGCCGGCCTGCGCCTCGTCGCCCTCGTCGAACTGGCCTACGCCTCCGGCCTGCGGGTCTCCGAACTGCTGGGCCTGCGGGTCGAGGCCGTGCGCCGGGACCCGGCCTTCCTGATCGTGCGCGGCAAGGGCGGCAAGGAACGGCTCGCCCCCCTCAACGCCCCGGCCCGCGAGGCCGTCCGGGTCTGGCTCGTCGCCCGCGACGCCGCCCGCCCGGACAAGGCGCCCGACAGCCCGTGGCTCTTTCCCTCCTCCTCTGCGAGGGGCCATCTGACGCCCCGCCGCTTCGCCCAATTGCTCGACCAGGCCGCCATCGACGCCGGCGTCGACCCCGCCCGGGTCAGCCCCCACGTCCTGCGCCACGCCTTCGCCACCCACCTGCTCGAGGGCGGCGCCGACCTGCGCGTGGTCCAGACCCTGCTCGGCCACGCCGACATCGCCACCACCCAGATCTACACCCATGTCGCCGTCGACCGCCTCGCCCAGGTGGTCCGCGACAAGCATCCCCTGGCGCGGGACGACTGAACCGCCGCTTGCCCCCCGGCGTTGACCCCACTAGGTTCCGCCGCCTTCCGTTGCGCTGAGACGCGCGCCTGTTCCGGACGCCTGATGGCCACCCACTACCTCGAGTTTGAGAAGCCGATCGCCGAGTTGGAGGCCAAGATCGAGGAGCTGAATCTGCTCTCCTCGACCTCGGGCTCGTTCGACGCCGAGGTCGAGGGCCTGCGCAAGAAGGCCGGGCAGCTGCGCCGCAAGGTCTACGCCGACCTCGACCCGTGGATGAAGACCCAGGTCGCCCGCCACCCCCAGCGTCCGCATTTCGTGGACTATGTCGAAGGCCTGTTCACCGACTTCGTCGAGCTGAAGGGCGACCGCCAGTTCGGCGACGACCAGGCCATTCTCGGCGGCCTCGCCCGCTTCCGGGACCGGCCGGTGGTGATCATGGGCCACGAGAAGGGCCACGACACCCAGACCCGCCTGACGCACAATTTCGGCATGGCCCGCCCCGAGGGCTACCGCAAGGCGGTTCGCCTCATGGACCTGGCCGACCAATACGGACTGCCGGTGCTCAGCTTCGTCGACACCGCCGGCGCCTATCCTGGCCTCGGCGCCGAGGAACGCGGCCAG
>JBGTSL010000331.1:0-2743 GCA_041940325.1 Brevundimonas sp. | reverse complement strand
CAGATCCGCACCGACGCCATGGACCGGGTCGCCGAGGACGGGGTGGCGGCGCACTGGGCCTACAAGAACATGTCCTACGGCTTCGATCATGAGGCCATGGCGGCGCAGGGCGGGCGCGATCCGCTGCAGAACCTCCGCCATCTGGTGCAGGTCATCGAGCACGGCGAGGGCGGCGAGGACTGGGTCGAGCACGCCAAGCTGGAGATGTATCTCGACCAGGTCTTCGTGTTCACGCCCAAGGGGGCGCTGATCACCCTGCCGCGCGGCGGCATGCCGCTGGACTTCGCCTATGCGGTGCACACCGAGGTCGGCGACACGGCCGTGGGGGCCAAGATCAACGGCGAGCTGAAGCCGATGCGCACCCAGCTGCAGAACGGCGACGTGGTCGAGATCATCCGCGGGGCCAAGCGCGAGATCCCGGTCGACTGGCGCTCGCTGACGGTGACGGGCCGGGCCCGCTCGGCCATCCGCCGGCACATCCGCACCTCCGAGCGCGGCGAGTTCCAGAAGCTGGGGCGGGCCACGCTGGAGCAGACCCTGACCCGGGCCGGCAAGACCGACGTCGATCTGACCCTGCGTCCGGCGCTCGAACAGCTGGGCTTCGCCGGCGACGACGATCTGTACGAGGCCATCGGCCGCGGCCGGGTGTCGGCGGCGAAGATCGGCGAAATCCTGTTCCCGGCCCTGAAGGGGCGGCTCAAGGCCGGGCCGGACCGCAAGCGGATCGGCGACGAGCAGGGACGGCTGTTCGTGCGCGGCGGCGGACTGACGCCCGGCGTCAGCGTCCATTTCGGCCACTGCTGCTCGCCGGTGCCGGGCGACCGTATCGTCGGCATCCTCGAGCCCGAGGCGGGGCTGACGGTGCACACCATCGACTGTCAGCGGCTGGAGGAGTTCGCCGATGACGACTCGGTCTGGAACGACCTGCAGTGGACGCCGCAGGCGGAGCAGGGGGCGGTGGCGTCGGCCCGCGTCCGCGCCACCATCAAGAACGCCCCCGGGGTGCTCGGCCAGGTGGCGACCATCATCGGCGAGGCCGGCGGCAACATTCTCAACCTGGTCATGACCCACCGGCAGCAGGATTTCTTCGACGTCGATATCGACGTGGAGGTCGAGGACGCCAAACACGCCACCGCCATCATGGCGGCGCTGCGCACCAATCCCTCCGTCGACACGGTCGAGCGGTCGCGCGGGTGAGCGCGGAGACGCCCGACAACGCAGCCCAGATGGCCTCGCCGTCCTACCGGCTGGCGGCGCTCGATTCCGACTACATTCTCGGCGACTCCATGCGCGGCGTGCGTTTCATGATGGAGTACGACAAGGCCGAGCAGGCGCTGCGGGCCTGGGGCGTGCGCTCGACCATCGTGGTCTTCGGGAGCGCCCGCATCGGCGAGGACGGGGAGGGCGAGCACGGGCGCTGGTATGCCGAGGCCCGCGCCTTCGGGCGACTGGCCTCGGAACGCGGCGGGGCGCTGCACGGTCCGAACGGGCAGCCGCGCGACAATGTCATCGCCACCGGCGGAGGACCGGGGATCATGGGCGCCGCCAACCGGGGCGCAGCGGACATCGGCGCCCCGTCGATCGGATTCAACATCACCCTGCCGCACGAGCAGGAGCCGAATCCGTGGTCGACGCCCGAGCTGACCTTCCGCTTCCACTATTTCGCCATGCGCAAGATGCACCTGGCCATGCGGGCCAATGCGCTGGTGGTGTTTCCAGGCGGATTCGGGACCTTCGACGAACTGTTCGAGATCCTGACCCTGCGCCAGACCGACAAGGCGCCGCCCATCCCCATCGTCCTGTTCGATGAGGCCTACTGGCGCTCGGTGATCGATTTCGACGTGCTGGTGCGGCACGGGATGATCCACCCCGGGGACCTGGACCTGTTCCGTTTCGCCGGGGACGCGGAGGGCGTCTGGTCGGCGCTGCTCGCCGGCGGGCTGAAACCGCACGAGAATATCGGTTGCCGCCGGACATGACCCGGAGGCGCCTTCTTTCGCCGCCACGGCTGCGCTAGACAGCCCGCCATGACCTCAGACGACGTTCTCGACGAATTCCGCGCCGCCGGCGCCCTGCGAGAGGGGCATTTCGTGCTGTCCTCGGGCCTGCACAGCCCGGTGTTCCTGCAGAAGAACCTGGTGTTCATGGATGCGGCGCGCTGCGCCCGCCTCTGCAAGGCGCTGGCGGAAAAGATCACGGCGGCGGTCGGGCCGGTGGATGTGGCCATTTCGCCGGCCGTCGGCGGCATCATCCCGGGCTATGAGACGGCTCGCTGGCTGAAGGTCCCGTCGATGTACGTCGAGCGCGAGGGCGGCGAGTTCAGACTGCGCCGCGGTTTCCACGTGGATCCGGGCCAGAGGGTGGTCATGGTCGAGGACATCGTCACCACCGGCCTGAGCTCGCGCGAATGCATCGCGGCCATCCGCGCAGCGGGCGGCGACGTGGTGGCGGCGGCCTGCATCGTCGACCGCTCCGGCGGGCGGGCCGATGTCGGGGCGCCGCTGGTGGCGCTGGCCACGCTGGACGTCCCCGCATACGCCGCCGACGCCCTGCCGCCCGAACTGGCCGCCCTGCCGGTCGAGGATCCGGGCAGCCGGCGGCTGGCCAGGTAGGAGCGTCGCCGATGGTCTCGCCGGTGCGTCTGGGGGTCAACATCGACCATGTGGCCACGGTGCGGAACGCCCGGGGCGGGAGCCATCCCGATCCGGTCCGCGCGGCCCGCGAGGCGCTGGCGGCCGGGGCC
>JBGTSL010000330.1:0-2811 GCA_041940325.1 Brevundimonas sp. | reverse complement strand
CCAACGATGCGACGGTCGAAGACTGCAAGGAAAGCTACATGCTGTCCTGGCGTCTGGCACTCAAAGCCAACGCGCTTTATCGCGATGGCTCCAAGCTGTCTCAGCCGCTCAATAGCCAGATCCTCGGCGAGACCGTAGACGAGCAGGAAGAAACCGCTGAAGCCATGCAGGCCGACAAGCCGTCGGCTCAGCGCATCCTGGTCGCCGCCGAACGTCTCGCTCAGCGGGTGAAGGAACTCGAGGAAGACCTGAAGCGCGCCACGGCCGAGGTCAATGCTCACCAAGAGCGGGCCAAGATGCCGAGCCGCCGCAAGGGCTACACGCAGAAGGCATCCGTTGGCGGCCACAAGGTCTACCTGCGCACCGGCGAATACGACGACGGCACACTGGGCGAGATCTTCATCGATATGCACAAGGAAGGCGCGGCCTTCCGGTCGCTGATGAACAATTTCGCCATCGCGATCTCCATCGGCCTGCAGTACGGCGTACCGCTGGACGAGTTCGTGGACGCCTTCGTCTTCACACGCTTCGAGCCGGCCGGCCGGGTCACGGGAAACGATTCGATTCGCTCGGCGACCTCCATTCTCGACTACATCTTCCGCGAACTGGGGGTGTCATATCTGGACCGGCACGAGCTGGCCAACGCCGATCCCGAGAGCCTGAACGCCGACGGTCTGGGCGGGAGCGGCGAGGACGCCGCGATCGAGGCGGTTCCGGCGGCCCGGTTCATCTCCAAGGGATTCGCCCGCGGGGCGGCGCCCGACAATCTCGTGGTCCTGCCCTTCGGTCAGAAGCGTGAGACCGCCGCGATCCCGGCGGCGCCCACGGAGGCCACCGCCTGCCCCGCGTGCGGCGACTTCTCGCTCCAGCAGCGCGGGGTCGGCTGGGTCTGCGACACCTGCGGGGCGGCGCCTTCCATGCAGGGATAATCAACGATTGTCCCTCAGCATGGCGCGGGACTTGCATCGCCAGATGCGAGAAACGGAGCCCGCCATGAAGCCGATCCTCACCGCCGCCGTCGCCCTCGCCATCGCCGCGACCGCCCTGCCCGCCGCCGCCCAGAACGCCGGCCAGATCGCCCGCGTCCGCGGCGGCGCCAGCTGCGCCGGCTGCAATCTGTTCCAAGGGGATTTCGCCGGCCTCCAGGCGCGGGGGCTGAACCTCGGCGGAGCACGGCTTCGCCAGGCCGACCTCAGCCTCAGCGTCATGAACCGCACCCGCTTCTCGAACGCCGACCTGCGCGACGTGGAGGCCTACGGCGGCGTGTTCTCAAGCTCCAATTTCGCCGGCGCCAACCTGGGCAACGCCAGTTTCGTCGGCGCCTATCTCGACGGATCGAACTTCCGCGGCGCGACCCTCGCCGGGGCGAATTTCGCCGGAGCGTCGCTGGAACGCGCCACCGGCCTGACCCAGGGCCGCTTGAATCAGGCCTGCGGGGACGAGGCGACCCGGCTGCCGCGCGGCCTGACCATTCCGCACTGCTAGGCTGACGCCGCAGGGTCACCCACCTTACGGCGATTTAAGTAGGGTTTGCCGGGGTTTGCAGGCAGAAACGAAGCGTGACCCAGATCGTCTTGCCCCTGATCCGCCGCCTCACCACCGCCAGCCTGGCGGCCGGCGCGGCCATGGCTGCCCTGACGGCGACCCCGGCCTCGGCTGAGATCCAGCTGCAGTTCGGCTTCCAGGACCGCGACGTGGCCCGAATGGTGTCGCTGGGCGGCTCCTGCAATCGCTGCGAACTGTCCGGCCGGGACCTCACCGGCGCCGCCTTCCACGGCGCGACCTTCCTCAACGCCACCCTCGTCGGGACCGACCTGCGCGGCGCCGAGCTGATGGGCTCGAATTTCTCGGGCAGCGACTTCAGCCGGGCCGACCTCGACGGCGCCACCCTGGTGGGGGCGAACTTCACCGGCTCAAACTTCTCGGGAGCGAGCCTCTCCGGCGTCGACGCTTCCGGGGCGACCCTCGTCAGGACCCGCTTCACCAACGCCGACCTGTCGGGCGCGCAACTGGTAAGCGTGAACATGAACGGGGCCGTGCTCAGCGGGGCGGATATCAGCGACGCGGAACTGGTGGCCGTCACCCTCGCCAATGTCAGCGCGCGGGGGACTGATTTCTCGGGGTCGGACATCAGCATGTCGAACCTTTCGAACGGCGACTTCCGCTCGTCGGACTTCTCGAACGCCACCCTCAACGGCGCGCGCCTGACCGGCGGGAATTTCGCCGGCGCGGATTTCGAGGACGCGGAGATGCGCCGGACCGACATCCGCGGCGCCGACCTGTCCCGCGCCCGGGGCCTCGAGCAGGCGCAGATCGCCCAGGCCTGCGGCGACGCCAATACGCGCCTGCCCGGAAATCTGAGCCCGCGGGCCTGCCGGGGTCTCGGCGGCGTCAGGGCCGTCCCGACTCCGCCCCGGCCGCCTGCCCCGCCCCGGATCCGCAACCTCGTGGTGGCCAGCGCCGGCCGCTGATCGAGGCCCCGCTCCGGCGGGGCCTTTTTCGATTCAGCCCTTCAGCGGCAGGGCCGGCCGGATGTGCAGTTCCTTGTACTGGCGATCCGCGGCCCCGGACGGCGCCCCCATCAGCAGGTCCTGGCCCTGCTGGTTCAGCGGGAAGGCGATGACCTCGCGGATGGCCGTCTCGCCCGCCAGCAGCATGACGATGCGGTCGATCCCGGGGGCGAGGCCGCCGTGCGGCGGGGCGCCGTAGCGGAAGGCGTTGAGCATGCCGCCGAACTGCTCCTCGACCACCGAGGCGTCGTAGCCGGCGATCTCGAAGGCCTTGAGCATGATCTCGGCCTTGTGGTTCCGG
>JBGTSL010000329.1:0-2822 GCA_041940325.1 Brevundimonas sp. | reverse complement strand
CCTTCCGGGCGTGAGACACGGCTTCTTCACCCGGCAGGGCGGCGTCTCGACCGGCCTCTATGAAGGCCTGAACACCGGCGTCGGCTCGCAGGACGATCCCGCCGCCGTCGCCGAGAACCGCCGCCGCGTCGCCGCCCATCTGGGCGGAACCGCCGACGACCTCGCCGCCTGCTATCAGATCCATTCCGCCGTCGCCCGCGTCGCCGAGGCCGGCTGGAAGGGCGAAAGGCCCGAGGGCGACGCCACCGTTTCCGCCGCCCCGGGGGTCATCTGCGCCGTCCTGACCGCCGACTGCGCCCCGATCCTGCTGGCCGACGCCGAAGCGGGCGTCGTCGGCGCGGCCCACGCCGGCTGGAAGGGCGCCCTGACCGGCATCGTCCACTCCACCGTCGCCGCCATGCAGGCCCTCGGCGCCCGGCCGGACCGCATCGCCGCTGTCGTTGGCCCCTGCATCTCGCAGGCCAGCTACGAGGTCGGCGCGGATTTTCTGGAACGGTTCGAACATCACGACCCGGGCAGCGGCCGCTTCTTCGCGCCGGGCGACATCGCCGACAAACGGCTGTTCGACCTGCCCGGCTTCGTGCGCTGGCGGCTGGAGCAGGCCGGCGTCGGCGAGGCGGCGTGGACCGGCGAGGACACGCGCACGGACGCGACCCGGTTCTATTCGAACCGCCGCGCCTTCCTGAACGGAGAGCCGGACTTCGGCCGGCTGATGAGCGCGATCAGCCTCGGCTGACCGGGGCGGTTCAGCCCGCCATCGCCATTTCCGGCACGCGGGTCACCTCGCGCCACGCCTGCGGATTGGCCAGCAGTTCGCGGACCAGCAGGTTGTTGATGGCGTGCCCCGCCTTGACGCCCTCGTAGCGGCCCAGCAGGGGCGCGCCCAGCACATACAGGTCGCCGATCGCGTCCAGCGCCTTGTGCTTGACGAACTCGCGCTCCATCCGCAGCCCGCCGGGGTTGAGTATCTGGTCGCCGTCGATGACCACGGCGTTCTCCAGCGACCCGCCGCGGGCCAGACCGGCCCTGCGCAGGGCCTCGACCTCATGGGCGAAACCGAAGGTGCGCGCCGCCATGATCTCGTTGCGGAAGGTTTCCTCGTCGACGACGAAATCCACCACCTGGTTGCCGATCACCGGCGTCGGGAAGTCGATCTCGAAGCGCATCTCATAGCGGTCGCAGGGCAGCAGGACGGCGCTCTTGTCGCCCTCCTGAACCCGGATCGGCTCAAGGATCTCGATGTAGCGAACCGGCGCCTCCTGACGGCGGAAGCCGGCGCGGTCCAGCAACTGGACGAACTGCAGCGCCGAACCGTCGAGAATGGGCAGCTCCGGTCCGTCCACCTCGACCACGGCGTTCGACACGCCCAGGGCGGCGAAAGCCGCCATCAGGTGTTCGATGGTCGACAGGCGCACGCCGGCGGCGTTCTCGATCATGGTGTTCAGGCGCGCGTCGACCACGGCTTCGCCCGAGACCGGAATACGATTGTCACGGTCCGTGATGTCCGTGCGCACGAAGACGATGCCCGTGCCGGCCGCAGCCGGGCGCACGGCCAGGCGCACGCGGTCGCCCGTGTGAACGCCCACGCCGGCGATGATCGCGGGTGCGACGGTCGTCTTCTGATGATGGTCGTTGCGGACCGGCAATACTCAAACTCGCTTCAACTTGCGCCCCGCCTCTGTGTGCGGAGTTCGCCCCACGAACCGTCTAGCGACCCGATCACAAGGGCGAAATGAAAGTCGGGTTTCGGATTGTTTCGGCCCCGGAGGCGGCAGGCAGCAGGCAGCAGGCAGCAGGCAGGTTACACCCCGCTCCTGTCCTCAAGCGAAAAGGCGGCCCGAAGACCGCCTTCCCTGCTGCCTGCTGCCTGCTGCCTGCTGCCTGGACCCTAGTTGGCCAGCCGCCGCAGGAACGACGGGATCTCCAGATCGTCCTCGGCCTGGCCCTGATCCGGCTCGGGCGCCGGCTGGACCTGGCTGGTCGAGCGCATTTCCGTGGTCCGCGTCTGCGGCGCATAGGTCGGCTGGGCCGGTTGCTGGCGCTTGCCGCGCCCGAACAGGCTCCAGCCCGACTTGCGGTGGTCCCGGTCGTCGTGGTCGTCATAGGCCGCTTCGTCGCGGCGCGGCTCGGGCTGCGGCGCCGGGCGGTCACCCGTCCGGTCTCCCATGCGATCCATGTAGAGATCGCCCTGGGCGAGCGGGGCTGCGGCCTCGGCGGCGGTGCGCGGCGCGGACTCATACTCCTCGACCCAGGGATCGACGATCGGCTCCAGCGTACGCTCCTCGGCGACGTGGATCACCGGCTCGGGGCGCGGCTCGGGCGCGCGGGCGGCCGAGCCGTAGGTCGGCTGGGGGGCCTGGAAGGTGGGGACGACCGGCGCGGGCTCGGCCTGGCGCGGAGCCTCCGCCCGAAGCGGCTCGCGCACCGCTTCCTGACGCACCGGCTCGGCGCGCGACGCGGCGTAGGACGGCGTCGGACGGCGGGTGTCGAAAGGCGGAGCTGCGCTGTTCGTCGGGGCCTGGACCGCGGCGAGGTCCTCCATCCCCGTGGCCACGACGGAAACGCGGATCTTGCCGTCCAGGGCCGGGTCGAAGGCGGCGCCGAAGATGATGTTGGCGTCCGAGTCCACCTCGCCGGCGATGGCGTTGGCGGCCTCGTCGACCTCCAGCAGGGTCATATCCATGCCGCCGGTGATGTTGACCAGCACGGCCTTGGCGCCCTTCAGCGAGGTCTCGTCCAGCAGCGGGTTGGCGATGGCGTTCTGGGCCGCCATCAGGGCGCGGTCGTCGCCCGAGGCCTCGCCCGTGCCCATCATCGCCTTG
>JBGTSL010000328.1:0-2829 GCA_041940325.1 Brevundimonas sp. | reverse complement strand
GATGCCGTGGCAGACGACGTGGTTGATCGAGGTGCAGATCGTCTTCTCGTAACCCTTGTAGCCAAGGCAGGCGGGCAGGGCGCCGTGGTCGAGGGTGAACTCGCGGATGCGGTCGTCGATCTCGCCGGTGGTGACGCCCGGCCGGACGTATTCGGTGATCATGTCGAGCGCCTCGGCGACCAGGCGGCCGGCCTTGCGCATGCCCTCGAAAGCCTCGGCGTCGTGGACGCGGATCTCGTGGGTGCGGACGAAGGCGTCGCTGTCCAGTTCGGGGGTCTCGTACATCGGGGGCTTTCGGTCGGGGTCGGCGCTTCAGATGGCCATCATAGCACACAAGCTCAAGGCGTTACGATGACCGCAGGTCCGCGACAGTCTAGCCTGAACCCATGAGCGAATCCTCTCCTGCCGCGGCCGTGCTGATCATCGGCGACGAGGTCCTGTCCGGGCGGACGCGGGACACCAATCTGAACACCATCGCCCGCTTCCTGGCGGCCTTGGGCATCGACCTGATCGAGGCGCGGACGGTCGGGGACCGCAAGGCGCAGATCGTCGAGGCGCTGAACGCCCTGAGGGCCGGTCACGATTATGTCTTCACCACCGGCGGCATCGGGCCGACGCATGACGACATTACCGCGGACGCGGTGGCCACGGCGTTCGGCGTCGGTTTGCCGGAACATCCGGAGGCGCTGGCGATCCTGAAGCGGCGCTATGGCGACGAGTTCAACGCGCCGCGGCGACGGATGGCGCGGATTCCGGAAGGCGGGACGCTGATCGCCAATCCGGTGACCGACGCGCCGGGCTTCCAGATCGGCAACGTCTTCGTCATGGCCGGGGTGCCGAAGATCATGACGGCCATGCTGGAGGACGTGGCGCCGCGGCTGAGGACCGGAGCGGTGGTGCACGCGCGCACCGTGCGGGTGACCGGCGTCGGCGAGGGCTCGGTGGCGGACATCCTGACGGCCGCGGCTCGCGGGAACCGCGACCTCAGCTTCGGCAGCTACCCGTTCGGGCACGGCTCCGTGGGCGAGATCGGAACGAATCTGGTCGTGCGGGGGCGGGACGCGGAGGCGGTCGAGGCGGCGGTCGTGGCGCTGCTGGCGGATCTGGAGACCGCGGGAATCGAGGCGGCGGCGGTTTAGGCTCCGGCGCGTCCCGTGAAGGCTTCGATCATCGCCTGATACGCCGGGTTCGGGCGTCCCCCGGCGTCTAGCAGCAGGGCGCTTTCGTCCGGGCGGTTCTTGCCTTCGGCGCGGACCAGCCAGCTGTCGGTGTCGCGCAGGCCCCAGGTGGTGAAGGCGTAGCGCTGGCGTTCGGGCAGGGCCATGAAGGCCTCGGCCAGTTCGCCGACGCGGGCGACTTGCTGGGCGCGGCGGTCGGCGGTGGAGCGCAGGTCGGGCATTCGGCCGCCGTCGCGCTGCATCGGGAAGTCGAGCTCCGAGACGTGGATCGGCAGGCCGAGGGAGGCGGCGTCGCGCATGAAGGCGGTGATCTGACCGGCGGGGATTTCGATGTCCAGGTGCGACTGGGTCCCGATGCCGCCGATGGGCGCGCCGAGGTTCAAAAGGCGCTCGACGAGGCGGAGGAAGGTCGCGCCCTTCGCCGGGATGTTCTCGAGATTGTATTCGTTGAGGAACAGGACGGCGTCGGGGTCGGCGGCATGGGCCTGTTCGAAGGCGCGGATCATGTAGCCGTCCATGCCCAGGGCGCGGCTCCAGTGGCAATCGCGCAGGCCGTCGCCGTCCTCGGCCACTGGTTCGTTGACCACGTCCCAGCCGGCCATCCTGCCCCGGTAGCGGCCGACGAAGCTGGAGATGTAGCGATCGTATTCGGCGGCGAAGCGTTTCGGAGGCACGGCGGCCTCATCGAAGACCCCGGCGCCCTGCGAATACCAGATCACCGTATGGCCGTGGACGCGGAGGCCGTTGTCGCGGGCGAAGGCCACGACGCGGTCGGAAGCCTCGAAATCGTAGGTGAAGCCGGGGCCGAGGGTGCGCTCCATCTTCTGCTCCCACTCGGGGGTCAGCTGGGAGCAGTGGCGCAGGATCTGTTCGACCCAGTCGGGCTGATCGAGTTGCCAGGTCATGCCCGTGGCGCCGATGGGGAAGGGCGCGAGGGACTTCAGCGGTGGGGCGAGCGGGCCCGGCGCAGACTCCGCCGCGGCGAAACGATCGCAGGCGGCCAGGGCGACAGGCGCAGCGAGGACGGCGCGGCGGTTCAGGCGGAGCGGGTCAGCCCGCACGGCGCCTCAGGCCCAGTTCGTCGAAGGCGGCGGTCTCGCGCTTGCCGGCGGCGATGAGGCGATTCAGCCGGGTGGTCTCGGCGACGTGCTCGAACTTCTTCAGTTCCTCGAAGGCGCCGCTCAGGGCGTCGCGGGCCCCCTCCTCCTCGGCCTCGATCTCGACGACGTCGGCCTCGGCGGCGGATTTGCGCAGTTTCCAGCCGTTCAGATAGGCTTGCAGCAGGAGGCCGGCCTCAGCGTCGTCGCGGGCTCGTTCCTGTTCGATTTCCGCCTCGGCTTCCAGAACGGCGATGCGCATTTCGGCGGAGGCGCGGCGGGCGGTGATCTCGGCGAGGCGCTTCTGCAGCGTCTCGACCTCATAGCTGGAGATGCGGATCAGGGATTGGGCCCATGCGGTCATGCTGCGTCTCCGGTCATTGCACCATTCCTTGATTCAGAATGGTTTCCAGACGGTCAAAGGAATCGGCCAGCCGGGTCACGTCGTGGTGATCCTGGCCGAGGAAGGCCTCGAGCGCCGGGTTGAGGGCGATGGCGCGATCGACGATCGGATCGGCGCCGGTGCGGTAGGCGCCGATCCTGATCAGCTCCTC
>JBGTSL010000327.1:0-2830 GCA_041940325.1 Brevundimonas sp. | reverse complement strand
CGCCGAAGCTGCTGGACCGTCAGTTGCGCCTGAAGGCCCTGCCGCGGCTGCGTTTCGCCGGCCAGGTGACGGGCGTCGAGGGCTATGTCGAGTCGGCGGCCATGGGCCTGCTGACCGGCCGGCTGGCGGCGGCCCAGGCGCTGGGCCGCGACCTCGCCCCGCCCCCGCCCGAGACCGCCATCGGGGCGCTGGTCGAGCACATCACCGGCGGCCATCTCGAAGGCTCGAAATTCCAGCCGATGAACATCAACTACGGCCTGCTGCCGCCGCTTGAGGCGCCGAAGGTCGACGCCGAGGGCCGGAAGATTCCGCCGAAGGATCGCGGTCGGGCGAAGAAGCGGCTGATGAGCGTTCGGGCCATCGAGGCGCTGAAGGCCTGGCGGGACGCGGCCTGATGGCGGACCAGACCGAACTGGAGCGACTGACGGCGCGTCGCGTGACCCTGATTTACCGGCTGGATCTGATCGCGAAGGGTGCGACCCTGAACTACGAGGACGGCACGCCTGTCGACATGGCGTCGGAAAAGGCTCGCCTCGAGGACGAGGTCAGCCGGTTGGACCGGAAAATCGCTGTCCTGGGTCCCGCGGCGGGTCAGGCGTGAAGGGCGGCGTAGCCGGCCATCAACGGCCCGAACTGGTCCTCCGGCGGGAAGCCCTCGAAGCTGTGCACCGCCGGCGTCGTCGCCCATGAGAGCTTCTCGGTCGTCATCGTTTCGATGAAGGGCGCGAAGCCTTCCGGGTCGTCGAGCAGCGTCGCCCGCACATTGACCACGCCCATCCCCGGCGGCTCGGTGAACATCCATGTCATGCACCAGCCGCAGAACCAGTGCTTCAGATCCCCGTGAAGGCCGCCGACGACCGGCTCGCCCGAGATCACCTCGAAGCCCGCCTCCGGCATGATCGCCGTCACCGAAAAAGCGCTGGAGCTCATCCGCTGGCAGCCCCGGCAGTGGCAGGCGGCGGTGACCAGCGGATCGGCCGTCAGACGGAACCGTATCTTGCCGCATCGGCACCCGCCCTCGCGGGGAAAGAGGTCGGCCATTCCGGTTCTCCTGCGGTCCGACGTCGCGGACGGTGCCATCAAGGGGGACTCTCACTAGGTTGACCGACACGCGCAAGCTCCGGAGCGTTCCCGTGCCCCCCGCCTTCCTGTCCGCCCCGGCCAAACGCGCTGTCCGCCGGAAGATCACCGACGTCTTCAACGATGCGGACAAGGGCGAACGACCGGTGCTGCGGCGGGCCGACGCCCTGTTTCCGCCGGATTCGGTCGCCTGGAAGGTCAACGGCGACGTGACCACCATGATGATCGGCGGGGTGTCGGGCCTGCTGCTGCAGATGCTGCATCCCGCGGTGCTGGCCGGGGTCTGGGACCATTCGGACTTCCGGGCGGACATGCATGGGCGGCTGCGGCGGACGGCGAAATTCATCGCGGTGACGACTTATGACCACGCGGAGGCGGGCCGGGCGGCGATCGACAGGGTCAACCGCATCCATGCCAAACTGCGCGGGGTCCTGCCCGACGGGACGCCGTATCGGGTCAGCGACCCCGAGCTGCTGGCCTGGGTGCATGTGACCGAGACGATCAGCTTTCTCGACGCCTGGATCCGCTATGCCGAGCCGCGGATGCCCCGGGCCGAGCAGGACGCCTATTTCGCCGAGACGGCGCGCATCGGCGAGGCGCTCCACGCCGACCCCCTGCCCCGCACCCGGGCCGAGGCCGAGGCGCTGATCCAGTCGTTCCGGCCGAAGCTGCGCGCCGACGCGCGGACGCACGAGGTCGCCGCCCTCGTCATGCGCCAGACTGTCGGCATGCCCGCGATCGATCTGGCTGCGGGCGTGATCATGCAGGCCGGAATGGACCTGCTGCCGGACTGGGCCCGCGCCATGCACCGCCAGCCGCGCGGCCTTCCGGGGACGGTGGTGCGCTCGGGCGCGCTGACGACCGCGCGCCTCCTGCGCTGGGCCTTCGACGGTTCGCCGAACCGGCGCGTGCACCCGGACGACGTGACCCGCTACTAGCCGGCGCGCCCGTTTCCAATGCTGGCTATTCCGCGCCAGCCATCCAAATAACGCGGACGGAGTCGCGTCATAACAATGGCTTGACGATTTCTAGAGTCGATCTTCCCGCCTGAGCAGCGAACCGGCGCAAACTGGAGGCCGTGTTCCTTCCTCCCGGAAGGCGCCGGGTCTTTGACAACCGAATCCAAAGTCGCGCCGCCGTAAGGCACGGCATTATTTGATGCGACTCTGCCGACTCTGACACGCCGAATTTCGGCGCCGACTCTGCCGACTCTGACACACCTTTTTTTATTAGCCGCCGCGACCGCCGTGTTTGCCGTATTCCAGCCGGGCGATGGTGCGGTTGTGCACCTCGTCCGGTCCGTCGGCGATGCGCAGGGTGCGGACCATGGCGTACATCTCGGCCAGGGGGGTGTCGGCCGAGACGCCGGCGCCGCCATAGGCCTGGATGGCGTCGTCGATGACCTGCAGCGCCATGCGCGGCGCGGCGACCTTGATCTGGGCGATCTCGGACTTGGCGTTCTTGGCGCCGACCTCGTCCATCATCCAGGCGGCCTTGAGCACCAGCAGGCGGCACATCTCGATATTGGTGCGCGCCTCGCCTATCCGCTGTTCCCAGACCGAGTGCTCGGCCAGACTCTTGCGGAAGGCGGTGCGGCTGAGCAGGCGGGCGGTCATCAACTCCAGCGCCCGTTCCGCCATGCCGATGACGCGCATGCAGTGGTGGATACGGCCCGGTCCGAGGCGGCCCTGGGCGATCTCGAAGCCCCGCCCCTCGCCGGCGATCAGGTTCTCGACGGGCACCCGGACGT
>JBGTSL010000326.1:0-2847 GCA_041940325.1 Brevundimonas sp. | reverse complement strand
TGCGCATCTTGCCCGCGGTGTGGGCGATGATCTCGTGGTCGTTCTCGAGCGTCACGCGGAACGTCGCGTTCGGCAGCAGTTCGCTGACGACGCCGGGAAACTCGAGCAGTTCTTCCTTAGCCATGCGGCCTCTCGCGCCCGGTGAATACAAGTCTGGACGCGCGCCGGGCGAAAGCGCGCGTCAAAAAGAGAGCGGGCGTATGCCCGAAAACGTCCGGATAGTCGAGATCAACCGCGCCGATACAGCGCCGTCACCAGGGTGAACAGCCGCCGCGCCGTCTCGTGGTCGACAGCGATCTTGCCGTCCAGCCGCGCCTTCAGCAGTTCGGCGCCTTCGTTGTGCAGACCGCGCCGGCCCATGTCGACGGCCTCGATCTTGCCGGCGTCGGCGCCCCTCAGCGCTTCGTAATAGCTGTCGCAGATGCCGATATAGTCCTTCACCACCTTGTTCAGGGGATTCAGCGACAGACCGTACGCCTTGGCGAACGCCGGCCCGGCGATATCAAACACCAGCCTGCCGTCCAGCAGCGACAGCTTCAGCCGGTAGGGTCCGCCCTCCGCGCCCACCGGATCGAAACTGTTCTTCTCGACCAGGTCGAAGATCGCCACCCGGCGCTCATGCTCGATCTCGGCCGTCGCCGCCGGCAGGGTGGCCGTGTCCAGCTCGACCGAAGACAGACGGCGCTCGCTCACGCCGGCCCCGGCCCGTCAGCCAGGCCGTCGGCGAGGTGGGTCGGCGCCACCTTCGCCGGCCAGCGCTCCGACAGGTCGGTCAGCACCGCATCGAGGCATTCGACGTCGATGCGCAGATCGCCCCCGCCGGCGAACATCAGCGTGACCCGGCCGCCCGGCGCCTCGCCCGGCTCGAAATCCATGGCCAGCAGCTCCAGGGCGTGCTCCGGCCCGCGCGGCAGGCGACGGCTCTTGACCGCCAGAACGTCGCCGAACTGCATGGCCGCCATCACCCGCGTGCCGCCGCACTCCCAGCAGAACCGACTCAACGCCAGGGTCACCCGCCGGGCCGACGGCTCCCAGACGATATCCACCGGCCGCATGATTGCGTCCTGCAGGGCGGCCGAGATGATGTGCAGGTCGTCGGCATCCTCGGCCAGCAGACGCAGCGGCTCTGCGGCCTGGTCGCCCATTGCGGTTCCGGTCCCGGCGGGGGTCGCCTCAGTGCTCATGGTCCTCGCCCTTGATCCGGCGGATCTGCGCGCCGCAGGCCCCCAGCTTCTCCTCCAGCCGCTCGAACCCGCGATCCAGATGATACACGCGTCCGACCGTGGTTTCGCCCTCGGCGACGAGGCCCGCGATGACCAGGCTGACCGAGGCCCTCAGATCGGTGGCCATGACCTGGGCGCCGTGCAGCGTTTCGACGCCGTGCACCACCGCCTCGCCGGCGTGGACGTGGATATCGGCGCCCAGCCGCATCAGCTCCGGGGCGTGCATGAAGCGGTTCTCGAAGATGTTCTCGTGAATGACGCTGTCGCCCTCGGCGGTGGTCATCAGGGCCATGAACTGCGCCTGCAGGTCGGTGGCGAATCCGGGATAGACCTCGGTGGCCACATTGACGGCCTTCAGCCGCCGGGCCGGATCGCGCCGCACGATCACGCCGTCGTCCGTCGGCGTCACCTCGACCCCCGCCTCGATCATCTTGTCGGTCAGGGCGGCGATCAATCCGGCCCGCCCTTTCGTCAGCCGCACCTCGCCTCCGGCCATGGCCGCGGCGACGGCGTAGGACCCCATCTCGATCCGGTCGGGAATCACCGACCAGGTCGCGCCGCCCAGCGAGCTCACGCCGGTGATCACCAGTTCGTCGGTGTCGATCCCCTCGACCTTCGCCCCCATGGCGACGAGGCAGCGGGCGAGGTCGCCGATCTCAGGCTCCCTCGCGGCCTTCTTCAGCACCGTCACGCCGTCGGCCAGCGCCGCCGCCAGAAGGGCGTGCTCGGTGGCCCCGACCGAGACGAACGGAAATTCTATCTCGGCGCCCTTGAGGCCCTTCGGCGCGCGGGCGATGACATAGCCCTCGTCCAGCTCGATCTCCGCTCCCATGGCGGTCAGGGCCTGCAGATGCAGGTCGACCGGCCGCGCGCCGATGGTGCAACCGCCCGGCAGCGACACCTTGGCCTCGCCGGTGCGCGCCAGCAGCGGCCCCAGCACGTTGAACGAGGCCCGCATCTGCCGGACCAGGTCATAGGGCGCGAAGGTCGATTCGATCCGCGCGGCGTGGAACAGCGTCTCCTGCTCTCCCCCGTGCCCGTTTTCCGTCACCTCGACGCCCAGCTCGCGCAGCAGCCGGCCCAGGAATTTCGTGTCCGCCAGTCGCGGCATGTTGGTCAGCCGAAGCGGCTGATCGGTCAGGATCGAGGCGGCCATCAGCTTGAGGGCGGAATTCTTGGCGCCGCTGACCGGAATGGTTCCGTTCAGCCGGGCGCCGCCTTGGATGGCGATGCTGTCCATGTCGTCTCACAGGCCCGCCCCGAACGAGCTGTCCGGGGCGCGGGGCGGCTATCTAGCCCGGACGACCCGGCGAGCGAAAGGCCGTCCGCTCCGTCCGCCGATGACTTTCAGTTGCTCGGCTTTTCGGGCCGGGCGGCCCGGGTCGCGGCCTTGCGGCGCTTCAGATTGTCCCGCAGCGCCGTGGCCAGCCGCTGCGCCCGCGCCGTGGCCGGCGTCTTCGGCGGCGCCAGCGGATCGGGCAGGCTCGGCGGCAGCTTCGGAAGGGGGGCCGGGTTTTTCGACTCATCCATGGGGTGATGAGACCCGCGGACAAAGATTTCCGCAAGCAGGGGAAATCAGGGCTTCCCCCGTTGTCCCCTGTTGGCTATAGGGCCGCTTCCTCAG
>JBGTSL010000325.1:0-2854 GCA_041940325.1 Brevundimonas sp. | reverse complement strand
CGAAATAGCCCAGGCCCCAGGACATGGTAGAGACGATGCCGATCGCAGCGAGGCCGAGACTCTCCTGCGGGATCATGGAGAGATAGGATTTCTCCCATCCGCCGATATCCACGCTCAGCGTGCTCAGCGCGTCCACCGTCGGGCCGAACCCGCCCAGCTGCATGATGGTTACCACCGGCACCAGGACCAGCGCGACGAACATGATGCAGCCCTGCACGAAGTCGGTCAGGCTGACCGCCATGAAGCCGCCCAGCAGGGTGTAGGCCATGACCACCCCGGCGGTCATGACCAGCCCCCAGCCGTAGTCGAGGCCGAAGGCGCTCTCGAACAGCTTGCCTCCCGCGACCAGTCCCGACGAGGTGTAGAGGGTGAAGAAGATGACGATGACGACCGACGAGATGATGCGGAGGAGGCGCGTGCGGTCGAGGAAGCGCTTGTCGAAATAGTCGGGGATGGTCAGGGCGTCGCGCGCCAGCTGGGTGTGCAGCCTCAGCCGCGGGGCCACGATCAGGTAGTTGGTCAGGGCCCCTATGAACAGGCCGATGGCGATCCACGCCGACGACAGGCCGCTGAGATACATGGCCCCGGGCAGGCCGAGCAGCATCCAGCCGCTCATGTCCGAGGCCCCCGCAGACAGCGAGGCCACGGCCGGCCCCAGCCTCCGCCCGCCGAGAATGTAGCCCGACACGTCGCTGGTCGATTCCCGGTAGGCGTACAGCCCGATGCCCAGCATCGCGACGAAATAGAGACCGAGGGTGATGTATGCGCCGATTTCCATTCGCAAGGCGTAGCAGTGGCGCCTAGGCCGGGTCCACCCCCGGCCCGGTCAGGGGAAGGTCACCACCGTGCGCACCGCCTCGCCGTCGGCCAACTGGTCAAAGGCCGCATTGATCTCAGCCAGCGGAATGGTCCCGCTCAGCAGCCGGTCGACCGGCAGCCGGCCCTCGCGGAACAGGGCGACGTATCGGGGAATATCGCGCGAGGGCACGCAGGTGCCGATGTACGATCCCTTCAGCGTCCGCTCCTCGGCGACCAGCTGCACGACGTTGACCGCCAGGGCGGCCTCGGGCGGGGGCAGGCCCGCCGTGACCGTGGTCCCGCCCCGCCGCGTCATCTTCCACGCCGCCTCCAGCGCCCGGACGCTTCCGGCCATCTCGAAGACGAAGTCCGCCCCGCCCCCGGTCAGGGCCTTCACCTGCTCGACCGCGTCGGCGTCCCCGGCGTTGACGGTGCGCACCGCCCCCAGCGACCGCGCCAGCGCCAGCTTGTCCTCGCTCAGGTCCACGGCCACCACCGGCGACGCCCCGCTGGCGAGCGCCCCCAACACCGACGACAGCCCGACCCCGCCCAGACCGACCACGGCGACCGACTGCCCGGCCCGCACCCGCGCCGTGTTCACCACCGCCCCGACGCCCGTCAGCACCGCGCAGCCGAACAGCGCCGCCTGTTCAAACGGCAGGTCGCGATCGACCTTGACCAGCGAGCGGCGCGACACGACGGCATGACCCGCGAAGGCCGAGCATCCGAGGTGATGATTCAGCGTCTCGCCCCCGCTGTGGATGCGCCGGTCGCCGCCCAGCAGCACGCCCCGGCCGTTGGCCGCCGCCCCCGGCTCGCACAGGGCCGGCCGGCCGCCGGCGCAGGGATCGCAATGACCGCAGCTGGGCATGAAGACCATGACCACGTGATAGCCGACGGCCAGGTCGCCGACGCCGGGGCCCAGCGCCTCGACCACCCCGGCCGCCTCGTGGCCCAGGGCCATCGGCATCGGCCGCGGCCGGTCGCCATTGATGACGCTGAGGTCCGAATGGCACAGCCCCGCCGCCCTGATCGCCACCAGCACCTCGCCCTCGCCCGGCGGATCGAGCGTGACGCTCTCCAGCGACAGGGGGCGGCTGTCGGCGTAGGGGCGGGCGGCGCCCATGCTTCGGAGGACGGCGGCGACGGTCTTCATGCGCCTGACGCTAGGCGCTTGACGCCGCGTCCGCCAAGCCCAAGGCTCACACCCAATGAAGCGCGCAAAACGCGCTCAAGCAGCGAGCGACCGTGTCGCGAGCGATAGCGCACAAGGAGGGGAAACATGACGGGGACGATCGAGCGGACCAAACGCGGCGACTATCGCCGCTTCCAGGCCATTTCGACGCGCTGGATGGACAATGACGTCTACGGCCACGTCAACAACGTCGTCTACTATTCGTGGTTCGACACGGCGGTGAACCGGCTGCTGGTCGTCAACGGCCTGCTCGACATCCACCACGGCAAGACGATCGGCCTGGTCGCCGAGACCGGCTGCCGCTACTTCTCGCCGACCGCCTTCCCGGACGAGATCGAGGCCGGCGTCCGCGTCGCCCATGTCGGCACCTCTTCGGTCCGCTACGAGATCGGCCTGTTCCGCAACAACGAACAGGAGGCCGCCGCCGTCGGCAGCTTCGTGCATGTCTACGTCGACCGCGAGACCAAGCGACCGGTGCCGGTCGACGACAAGATGCGGGGGTTTCTGGAGAGCCTGAAGACCTAGGTCAGTCGTCCAGCCGTCCCATCAGCGCCAGGGCGCCCACGGCGGTCAGGACGCCCAGGGCGAAGGCCCCGACGATGGCGCCGGTGGCCACGGCGGCCGGCACGGTGACCGGGCGGGCCTCGTACCACTCGACGATGTCGGCCTCCTCGAGGTCCTCGTCGGCGTAGAGGTCGGCGTCGTAGATGGCGTCTTCGGCGGTCATGGCGGGCTCCGGCGGGGTTCCTGCCGGAATGCCCGGCGAGGCGGGCGGTTCCTGACCGTGACAGCCGCCGCGCCATCGGCTAGATGCGCGGCTCGTTTTTCGCCAGACCCAGAACACATCCCTCATGGCCGGCC
>JBGTSL010000324.1:0-2855 GCA_041940325.1 Brevundimonas sp. | reverse complement strand
AGCTGGCCGCCGCCCGCCGCTTCTTCAACAACGCGGTCAGCGAGTTCAATGCCGTGCGCCGCCAGTTCCCCACCGTCCTGTTCGCCGCCATGGTCGGCTTCGGCTCGGACAAGCCCTTCTTCGAGGTGGGCGAGACCGACCGGGCCGCCATGACCGCCGCCCCGCCGACGGTGAATTTCCAGGCCTGATCCATGCGCGCCGTCGGGCTCCAGACCCACATCTGGGCGAACAACACGCGGTCGATCCTGCTGCTGGCCGGCTTCCCCGTTCTGGTGGTCTTCATCCTCTACGGGGTGCAGCTGATCCTGATGGGGCTGGGCTTCATGCCGGGCACGGGCAGGGGGCTGGGCGACGACATGGCCCTGGCGGCCTCCTGGCTAGGCTGGACCGTGCCGCTGGCGCTCGGCATCGCCGCGATCTGGTTCGCCATCGCCTATTTCGGCAGCCAGGCCCTGGTCGACGCCCTGACCGGGGCCCGCAAGGTTGAGAGGCGGACTGAACCAGAGCTCTACAACCTGCTGGAAAACCTGTCGATTTCGCGTGGGCTGCGCACGCCGACCCTGCGCATTATCGAGAGCGAAAGCCTCAACGCCTACGCCACCGGCCTGCACGAGGGTCAGTACAGCGTCACCGTCACCCGCGGACTGGTGAACACCCTGACCCGCGACGAGATCGAGGCGGTGCTGGCCCACGAACTGACCCACGTCATCAACAAGGATGTGCGGACCATGGTGATCGCCTCGATCTTCGCGGGCATCGTCAGCGTCATCGCCGAGATGGTCTTCCGCGGGCTGCTCTATTCCCGTGGCGGCCGGCGAGACAACAAGAACGCCGCCCCGCTGATCCTGATCGGCATCGCCTTCGCCGTGGTCGGCTTCGTTCTGGCCTTCGTCATCCGCATGATGCTGTCACGGACGCGCGAGTACGTCGCCGACGCCGGGGCGGTCGAGCTGACCAAGAACCCCGACGCCATGATCTCCGCCCTGCGCAAGGTCGAGGGCCGCTCCTCGATCAAGGGGCCCGACGAGGTGCAGCAGCTGTTCCTCGACAACCAGCCCGACGGCGTCGGTCTCGAAGGCCTGTTCGCCAGCCACCCGCCGATCTCGAAGCGCGTCGACGCCCTGGTGAAGTTCGGAGGCGGGCGCGACCCGGGGCCGTGGGCGGGGCCGGACCCGGCCTACGAGGGCTCCGTGCCGCTCACCGGCTAGGGCAGACGGGCCCAGCCGAAGCGGGTCAGCTGCTCCAGCGGCCGGAAGCCGGCCTTGTAGTCCATCTTCCTCGAACCCTGGACCCAGTAGCCCAGGTAAACGAAGGGCAGGTTCACGGCCGCCGCCTGCCGCACGTGATCGAGGATGGCGAAGCGGCCGAGGCTGCGCGCCTCCAGCGCCGGGTCGAAGAAGCTGTAGACCATCGACAGCCCGTCGGAGAGCAGGTCGGTCAGACAGACGCCGACCAGATCGCCCGGGCCGCCATCAGGCGAGGGCAAGCGGTATTCGATCAGATGGGTCCGCACCGCCGTGTCCTCGACCATGACGACATAGTCGAGCCAGCCCATGCTGCTCATGCCGCCGCCCGGGTGCCGACCCTGCAGATAGCGGCGCAGCAAATCGAACTGCTCCATGGTCGCCTCGGCCTCGACCAGATCGCGGGTGAGGTCGTCGTTGCGCTTCAGCACCTTGCGCTCGGACCTTGAGAAACTGAATTCAGGAACCGGCAGCCGCACCGAGACGCAGGCGTCGCAGCCCTCGCAGGCCGGGCGGTAGGCGATGTTCTGGCTGCGCCGGAAACCGGCCTGGGTCAGTTCGTCATTGACGTGGGCGCCTTCGCTGAACGGCAGGTTGGCGAACACCTTTCGCTCGGTCTGGCCCGGCAGATAGGGGCAGGGCGCCACCGAGGTCATGTAGAAGCGAAGCTGACGCGTGGGTACGAACTGGGTCACGGGCGGCAGCTCCACACCCAATTCCGACGACAGTTTGGCGGCCGCTGCGGCATCACTGGATTTGGCCCTGCGTCGCGCCGCGCCGCAAGCCCGTTCGCCCGACGCCTGAGCGGCGGGCGGGCGGTCACAGGCTGGTGTCCGTGGGCAGCACCGGCGCCTCGCGCAGCAGGACGATGGCGATGCGACGGTTGCCGGCCAGGGTCGGGTCGTCGGGGTAGAGCGGATCCGACCCCGCCTTGCCCGAGACCTGGTAGACGCGGTCGGGATCGACGCCCGCGCCCTGCAGGATCAGCCGCGAGGCGTTGGCCCGGGCCGAGGACAGGGTCCAGTCGTTGGGACCGCTGGCCCGGTTCGAACCCGCCGCCGCCGAGGTGTGGCCGGTGATCGAGATGCGGTTGGGCAGCTGGTTGATGACCCGCGAGATGGCCCTGAGCAGCATCTGGGCGCGCGGGTTCGGGCGCGACGAATTGGTCTCGAACATCGAGCGGCCTTCCTGGTCGACCAGCTGGATGCGCAGGCCCTCGGGGGTCTGGTCGATGATCAGCTGCTTCGACAGCTCGGCCAGTTCCGGCATCGACTGCATGGCCTGGCGGAGCGATTCGGCCGCCGAGGAGAACTCCGCCGCCTCGCGCCGGGCGATCTCGTCGCGCAGGGCCGCCTCGCTGGCGGCGGCGAGGCTCTGGCTCTGGCCGGCCTCCTGCGGCGCGTCCGGCGGGGCCTCCGGCGCCAGCTGGCTGATCACCGACTGCGAGCCGGCGCCCTTGGCCCCGTCGTCGCCCAGCGAGGTGCCGCCGAGGATGCCGCCGGATCCCGAGGTCGTCGCCGAGACGCTGGCCGGGGCAAAATATTCGGCGATGCCGCGCTTCTGCTCCGGATCGGTCGTGTTGATCAGCCACATCAGCAGGAAGAAGGCCAT
>JBGTSL010000323.1:0-2856 GCA_041940325.1 Brevundimonas sp. | reverse complement strand
GATGACTGGTCGGAGGGCCGCATGTCGGCATGCACACGCGAGCGCGATGCCAGAGGGCGGCTCGTGCTGCGCGCCGGCGCCAACGCGCGCGGCATGCAGGGCTATGCCGTCGGCCGCTGATACACACACGACATTACCGAAGACCGAGACAGAAACAGAAACCGAAGGGGGTTGGAGATGAAGTCCGAGATGAAGTCCGTATTGAGAAGCCTGCTGTGCGGTGCCGCCGCATTGACGATGTCGTTTGCGAACCTGGCCAGCGCGGCCGATGCCTGGCCGACCAAGCCGATCACGCTCATCGTGCCGTGGGCGGCGGGTGGTTCGACGGATATCCTGGCGCGCACGCTGTCCGAGCAGTTGACCAAGTCGCTCGGCCAGCCGGTCATCGTCGAGCCCGATCCCGAGGTCATCGCCCTGACCAGCCGGGTCACCCTGATGGACCGGCGCCTCAACGACCTCGAGGCCACCCTGCAGCGGGTCAACGCCGACCTCGAGCGGCTGACCTTCCAGCTGGACGAGACCACGCGCGACAACGCCGCCCTCGAGACCCGCGTCCGCACCGCCGAGACCCGGCTGCGCGACATCACGGCCGCCGCCGAGCGCGAAACGGCCCTCAACGCCCCGATCAGCTCGACCTCGCCGACCGGCGACGCGGCCCGCGACCTCGCCGCCGCCGCCCGGCTGGCCGCCTCGGACCCGGCCATGGGCGACCGCGCCCTGCAGACCGTGGCCCTGGCGTGGCCCGACACGCCGCAGGCCCGCGAGGCCAACGCCCGTCTCGGCGACCTCCGCGTCTCGGCCGGCGACCAGGCCGGCGCCGTGGCCTTCTACGCCGCCGCCCTCGAGGGCTGGCCGACCCTCCCCTGGGCCGGCGCCACCGTGCTGGAGCTGGCCACGGCGCTGAACGCCACCGACCGCAAGACCCAGGCCTGCGCCGCCCTCGGCGAATTCGATCGCCGCTACGCCGAGGCCGCCGCCGCCGCCCTGCGCACCCGCGCCGCCGGGCTGCGCACGCGCTTCGCCTGCCCCGCCCGGAGAGGCGGCTGAGTCCGATCGTCCCGGACTGGGTCAATCGCGTCCGCGAACGGCTGACCGCCCGGCTCGCGGTCGACAGCGCCCGCCCGCTGGCCCTCGCCCTCTCCGGCGGCGGCGACTCCGTCGCCCTGCTTCGGGTCGCCGCCGCATGGGCGCGCGACCATGGACGCCCCCTGCTGGTCTTGACCGTCGACCACGGCCTCGACCCCGACAGCGACCGCTGGACCGCCTTCGCGGGACAGGCCGCCCGCGCCGCCGGGGCCGACTGGCGCGCCCTGTCGTGGACCGGGGCGAAGCCGGTCTCGGGCCTGCCCGCCGCCGCCCGCGCCGCCCGCCACCGCCTGATCGCCGACGCCGCCCGCGCCGCCGGGGCTCGCGTCGTGCTCTTCGCCCACACAGCGGACGACGTGGCCGAGGGTGAACTGATGCGCAGCCGGGGCTCCACCCTCGGCCGCCTGCGCGACTGGTCGCCTTCGCCCGCCTGGCCCGAGGGCAGGGGGCTGATGCTGCTCCGGCCCATGCTCGACGTCGGGCGGGTGGAGCTGCGCGACTGGTTGAAAGGGCAGGGCGCGGACTGGATCGACGACCCCGCCAACGACGATCCCCGCTACGCCCGGTCGCGAGCGCGCGCGTCCCTTCTCCCCGAGGGAGAAGGAGGGGCCCGCGCCGACAGGCGTGGGAGGATGAGGGGCTACGATACAAGCCGCCCTGGCGCCGAAACCCCTCTCCCTCTTCCCATGGAAGAGGGAACGCTTCGGATCGACCGCGCCATCTCCGCCCGCGTCCTCGCCGCCGTCCTCGTCTGCGCCGGCGGCGGCGACCGGCCGCCGCGCGGCGACCGCCTCGTCCGCCTCCTGACCCGTCTCCGCGACGGCGAGACCTTCACCGCCGTCCTCTGCGGCGCCCGCGTCGAGGCCGGCCCCGATCACGTCCTCGTCACCCGCGAGGCCGGCGAGTTCGCCCGTCGCCCCCGGCCGCCGCTGCCGTCGCCGCCCGGCGTGGAGACCGTCTGGGACGGCCGCTGGGCCATCACCGCCGCCGGGCCGGGCTGGTCCGTCGTCCCCGCCGCCGGCCGTCTCGCCGCCCTGTCGAAGGCCGACCGGGCCCGGCTCGACGCCTTGCCGCCCGCGGCCCGCGGCGCCGCGCCCGTCCTGATCCGGTACGACGGAACCGCCCCGGTTCTTGCAGGAGCCGGGGTCGCGGCGCGGTCGCTGGTCGAGGAGAGGCTGGCGCTCGCGCTGGACCGAATGACGCATGAGACGGAACTGGAGCGACGCGCGCATGGCGCAACGCCCCGGAACCACCTATTTTCTGGCGCTGACTTCACCGAAGACGGGAGCGCGCCGCGCTTCCAGGGATCGAGACGAGAATGAACCTTCGCAATCTGGCCATCTGGGGCACGGTTATCCTGGGCGCGCTCGCCATCTATGTGGCCGTCAACCGCGGCGGTCCCATCGCCACGCCGGGCCAGACGGCGGCCTCGGCCAAGCCAGAGGAGATGACCTACTCCCAGCTTCTGGCGGCGCGCGACGCCCGCGAGATCAAGGCGGTGGAGGTCAAGAACGAAACCCTGACCGTCACCAAGACCGACGACAGCAAATTCACCGTCGTCACCACCCTGCCCAACGGCGAGCTGATCGAGAGCCTCAACGCGGCCGGCGCCCAGGTCGACGTCAAGAACGGCCGCCAGCCCTTCTGGGTCGGGGCCCTGATCACCCTGCTGCCCTTCCTGCTGATCATCGGCCTGTGGATCCTGATCATGCGCCAGATGCAGGGCGGGGCGCGCGGCGCCATGGGCTTCGGCAAGTCCAAGGCCAAGCT
>JBGTSL010000322.1:0-2863 GCA_041940325.1 Brevundimonas sp. | reverse complement strand
CCAGCGCGACCCGCTGAACGAATACAAGACCGAAGCCTTCTCGCTGTTCGAGAACCTGCTCTACGACCTGCGCCATAACGTGACCCGCTGGCTGATGACGGTCGAGTTCCGCTTCCAGGCGCCGCCCGAACTGCCCGAGTTCCAGGAAATCCACCTGAACCCCGGCACCGGCGAGAACGAGATGGCCAATCCCGCCGCCCAGTCGCCCGAGGGCATGCTGCAGGGCGACGACCGCGCCCGCCTTCCCGCCTCGGCCCTGCCGGTCAACTGGGAGCGCACGCCCCGCAACGCCGACTGTCCCTGCGGCTCCGGCCGCAAGTTCAAGCACTGCCACGGGGCGCTGGTCTGATCGTGGCCGGGGCGCGCAAGGACCTGTTCTCCCGCGCCCTGTCGCTGGACCCGGAGCGGCTACATTTCGCGGCCCACAGCCATCACCTGTGGCCGGACGCCTCGTTCGACGGGCAGGTGCGGGCCTGGGTCGAGGCCAACAAATTCGCCGACCGCAAATGGGACCTGATCTTCGGCGACGTCGTGCCGGAGGCCCAGGCTCACGTCGCCCGCGAGCTGAACCTGCCCTCGCGGGACACGGTGGTGTTCGCCCCCAACACCCACGACTTCCTGCTGCGCATCTTCTCGGGCTTTGAACGCAAGCCGGTGCGCATCCTGTCCACCGACGGCGAATTCCACTCGTTCCGCCGCCAGGGCGAGCGCTGGGAGGAAGCCGGCGATGCGGTGGTGACCCGCATTCCGCTGCACCCGTTCGAGACCTTTGACGATCGCTTCGTCGAGGCGGCGCGAACCGGCGGCTTCGACTGGATCGTGGTCAGCCAGATTTTCTTCAAGACCGGTCAGGCCTTCGGCCGGATGGCCGACCTCGCGGCGCTGGCCGACCCGGCCGGGCCGTGGGTCGTGGTCGACGGCTACCACGGCTTCATGGCCGCCCCCACCGATCTGTCGGCCGTCGCGGACAGGGTCTTCTACGTCACCGGCGGTTACAAATACGCCATGTCCGGAGAGGGCGCGGGCATCCTCCACGCCCCGGACGGTTTCTGCCCGCGGCCGGTCGCGACGGGCTGGTTCGCCGAGTTCGGCGAGCTGATGGGCCGGCCCGAGGACGTCCGGTATCGCGCCGACGCGGGCCGGTTCTGGGGAGCCACCTTCGACGCCACCCCTCTGTACCGCTTCAACGGCGTGCGGCGGATGCTGGACGAGGCCGGTCTGACCACCGCCGCCATCGCCGATCACACCCGGGCCCTGATGCGCCGCTTCCAGGACGCCGCAACCGCCGGAGAAGCCGGGCGGCTGGACCGGGCCGAACTGATCAATCCCGTGGCGAACGAGGCCATCCGCGCCCGCTTCCTGGCCTTCCGCCACAAGGATGCGCAGGCGTGGCGGGCCCGGCTGCTGGAGGCCAATGTGGTCACCGACGTGCGCGACGACACCATCCGCTTCGGTTTCGGTCTGTATCAGGACGAGGCCGACGTCGAGCGCCTGATCGAGGTCTGCAAACGGGTGCTCTGACGCCGGTTATCCACAGCCTGTCCACAGAGACATTCGGGCCGGTACACCCGCGACATCGCGGCCGATACATCGTCGACAAAGCCCGGGACATCCGCGACATCGCGGGGCCGCCTCAGAAGAAGGTCGTATCGTCCTGCTTCTTCGCCTCCGGCGCCCTGCGCGGCGCCGGGGGCGTGGCGGGGCGCTTTGGAGCCGGCGCCGTGGAGGGTGCAGGCGCGGCGTCAGGACCCGTCGCGGGTTCCCCCTCGGCCGGGGCGATCGGCGGCAGGGTCGGATAGGGCAGGCTCTCGGGGCTCCCGTCGCCGGGGTACGCCGCGGGCGGCGGCCCGCCGTCGGACCGGGAAACGGGCGAGCCGATCCGGTCCGGGGCGCCGACGTCGTCCCGCACAAAGGCCCACGACCGGTCGTCGGAGCAAGCGCAGGCCTTCATGAAGCCCTCGCGGTCGCGCCAGATGACCAGCGGATAGCTGATCCTGAGCCCCTCGCCCGCCAGCGCCCCGGTCAGGTCTGCGATGAAATCGCGTCCGGCCTCGACCACCGCCCCGCGCGCCAGGCTGCCGTCGGCGGCGGGAAGGCCCGCGGCCGTCCAATTGTTCGAGGGGGTGGCCGTCCAGCGCTGGTAGAGGGTCCAGTCGCGGGTCAGCCACAGCTCGGCCACCGTGGCCCGTTCCGCCGCCGTCGACTGGGTCAATCCCTCCCGGTCCGGCCGGGCGAAGACGATGATCCGCACCTCGAGCCCGGCGGCGCGCAGCTTGGGCGCCTCCTCGCGCTCATAGCGCTGCATGGCCGCCGAGTCGCGATAGCCGATGATGTACAGCGGCTCGCCGCCGCCGCCCGACGACAGCCAGGAGGCCTCGTCCAGCAGGTCCTGGATCTCCGTCTGATGGCGGGTCACCGTCACCGGCTGGAAGCGGGCGTAGAAATGGTGCCAGGCCCAGAACCCGCCGATCGCGAGGATCAGGCCTACCAGGGCCGCGAGGGCCGACCAGACGAAAAAGCGACGCATGCGGGGGAGCGCTCCAGCTTCACTGTGGCCGGCAGGTTAACCCCTGCAGCCGCTTCGCGCACCCCCGGACGCCGGGGAGGCGAACCTCACCCCATCGTCGGAATGACGAAGCTGGAATCCGCATGCTCCAGCTCGCTGTCGGGCCAGCGGGCGGTGACGGTCTTGACCTTGGTGTAGAACCGCACCCCCTCCATGCCGTGCTGGTTGGCGTCGCCGAAGGCGCTGCGCTTCCAGCCGCCGAAGCTGTGATAGGCCACCGGCACCGGAATGGGCACGTTGATCCCCACCATTCCCACGTTCACACGCGAGGCGAACTCCCGGGCGGCGCGGCCGTTC
>JBGTSL010000321.1:0-2879 GCA_041940325.1 Brevundimonas sp. | reverse complement strand
GCCCCAGGCGTCGAAGGCCTCGGCCCCGACGATCTGGCGGGTGATCAGGATGACGGACAGGGCGCCGATCAGGCCGAGAGCCGCCGTGGTCTGGATCCAGCCGGTCAGGAAACCGCGCTTCTTCACGGGGGCGTGTTCGGCCACATAGATGGCGGCCCCGCCGTATTCCCCGCCGAGGGCGAAGCCCTGCAGCACCCGCATCAGGATCAGCAGGATGGGGGCGGCGACGCCGATGTCGCCGTAGTCGGGCAGCAGGCCGATGGCGACCGTGGCCAGCCCCATCAGGGTGATGGTGACAAGGAAGGTGGTCTTGCGCCCGGTGCGGTCGCCGAACCAGCCGAACACCAGCGCGCCGAGCGGACGCACGACAAATCCGACGCCGAAGGTCAGCAGCGCCAGGATGTAGCCGGTGGCCTCGCTGACCTCGGCGTAGAAGTGTTGGGCGATGACCCCCGCCAGCGATCCGAAGATGAAGAAGTCGTACCATTCGAAGGCGGTGCCGGCCGCCGAGGCGGCGACCACCGTCCTGAGGCCCGGGCCCCGCACGGGGGCGGTCTGCGTCGCGTCGTCGGTCATGTATCGTCCCCCCGGGCGCCGTCTGACGGACGCCTCGGGGACGATGCTAGCGCCGTGAGGGGCAGGCGAAAAGCGCCCGGATCGCGGACAGGCGAAGGCCCGCCAGCGGGGAAGCCTGGCGGGCCTTCTTCAACCGAACGCGTGTCGGGGGAGAGCCGCGGTCGGGAACGTCGGAATCAGTTCGCGGCGTCTTCCGCCGCATCCTCCACGGCGGCGCCGGCGGCCTGGGTGTCTTCACCCACGCCCGCGATGGTGTTGCAGGCGGCGGTGGTGAGGGCGGCGGCGGCCGCGAAAAGCACGAAAATCTTGCGCATGATGCAATCTCCTGTCGCCGGGGGAGCGGCGTATGCATCAGGAACGTCGTGCGCCGGGCCGGGTTCCGAGATCCGACGGATCCACGGGCGTGACCGCCTCGGGTGTCGCGAAGGTCATGCGGGCGATGGCGCCGCCGCCCGGCGGCGACACGATCTCGACCTCGCCCCGCAACTGTTTGGCGAAGGCCCCCATCAGGGTGCGGCCCACGCCGGCGCGGAAGGTCTCGCTGACCCCCGGCCCGTCGTCCTCGACCTCAAGCACGCTGGTTTCGCCGTCGACGCGGAACCGCACCTTGAGCGCGCCGCCGCGGCCGGCGAAGGCGTGCTTCTGGGCGTTGGTGATCGCCTCGACCAGCCAGAGGGCGAGAGGGGCCAGCTTGTCCGGATCGACGACGAGAGAGTCCGCCTCGACCGACGAGGTCACCACCGGGCCGCGCCCCGCCTCGCTGGCGACCAGCTGACCGACCAGTTCGGTAAGGAAGATGCGGGCGTCGGCGTAGCGCAGATCGGCGCTCTGGTAGAGGGTGCGATAGATCAGGGCGAGGGCCGAGATGCGCTGGCGGGTGTCGCCCACGGCCGCCTTGGCCTGGGCGTCCGTGAGGGCCCGCTGCTGCATCGACAGCAGGGACGAGATGATCTGCAGGTTGTTCTTCACCCGGTGATGGATCTCGCGCATCAGCGCGTCCTTTTCCTCTATGGAGGCGTTCAGGGCGGCGTCGCGGGTGGTGATGGTGTCGGCGAGATCGTCGAGGGTGCGGGCGAGGACGCGGATCTCGGCCGGAGCGTTCATGGCCTGGACCGGGCGCACCGAGAACCGTCCGCGCGCGTAGATGGCGGCCACGCGCTCGAGATAGACGAGCCAGCGGACCACGATCCGCTCCGACACCCACATGACCGACAGGAAGGCGATCAGCCACGCCAGGAGCGGGACCAGCAAGGCGCCGACCGGGTTCAGCCGGGCCCATGAGAGCAGGCCGGGGGCGGGGGCGGACAGCAGGGCGTAGACGTCGCGGCCGGCGAGGGCCGCCCCGGCGTAGACTCGCGGCCGTCCCTCGGCGTCGTCGGCCTCGAAGATGGCCGAGGCGTCGGCCCGGGCGCGTTCCACCCAGCCCGTCACGCTGCGGCCTCGCGACAGGGCGAAGGCCCCCGGGTCGGTCGCCGTCAGGATCTGGCCGTCGCCATCCGTCAGGGCCGCCTGCGATCCCTCGGGCAAGGACCTGTCGGCGATGTCGGGCTGCAGGGCCGTCAGCGGGATCACCGCGACCATGGCGCCGTCGAAGGCGCCGAGCGGGCGCTCCAGGCGGATGGCCACGATCAGCCCGGGAGCCTCGCCGGCGCTGACCGGAGCCCGGGCCAGAACGGTGTCCTCGCCTGCCCGCAGCCTCTGGAACCAGGGTGAGGCGCGGGCCTCGGTCATCCAGGCGGGCGCCGCCGCCTCAAGCGCTTGCGAGGCGCAGGCGGTCCCCCCGGTGGGCGTCAGCCGCGCCAGACCGTCCAGGCCGTCGAGGCGCTGGACCAGGGCGGTGAGCCTCGGCTCGCAATACAGCTCGAGCGCCTCCGGCCGAAGCGCCTGGAGCAGCACGGTCGTGCTGTCGAGCCGGCCCTTGACGCTGGCGGCCGTCCGTTCGGCGGCGAGCTGAAGATCGTCGCGCCGCTGCTGGTCCTGAACCCGGAACTGGGCGTCGGCCTGGAAGGCCCCGAGCGCGAGAACCGGCAGCAGGGCGAAGGCCAGCGCCGCGCCGAGGCGGAAGCGGATGCCGTGGAACTGTGGCGGAGCCAGACCCCGACCGAGCGTGCGCCCGAGGCGGACCACCTCAGCCCCGAACGCTGCTCAGGCGATCAGCGTCGGCGAGGATAGAACGCATGGCGTCTCCGGCGGCGCGGCCGTCGCGGGCGTAGCCGCCCTTCTCGAGCGTGGCCTGCAGCGCCTTGCGGGCGCGCGAGACACGGCTCTTCACGGTGCCGACGGCGCAGCCCGAGGTCCGGATC
>JBGTSL010000320.1:0-2882 GCA_041940325.1 Brevundimonas sp. | reverse complement strand
CCAGGTGGTGACGCGGAACAGATGGCCGAAGGTGTTGTGTGACATGGACGCGACCTAAGCCGCCAGCCGGTCCGGCGTCCAGACGCGGGTGAAACGGACCAGCAGATCCTCGGCCGCCGAGGGGATCTCGTCCGAGGGCTGCAGGCTGACGAACAGATGTCCCTGACGCCGCGAACCGCGCGCGGGCAGGCCCAGGTCCCGCAGGCGCAGCCGCAGCGGCGCCTGACCGGCGACGATCCAGGCGGAGCGGGCTCCGGCGTGGGTGCCGATCTCGAGCCGGCCGCCGTCCTCAAGCAGGCGGCTCGGCACGGGCCAGTCCATGAACAGGTCGTCGCCGAGCGCGCGCAGACCGTCGGCGGCCCGGATCAGAACCGGCAGATAGACATCGGTCCCGCCCGCGCCGGCGCCCCTGAGGCGCAGGTGCTCGCCGCTGCGCAGACCCCTGGGCAGGTGGATGTTGAGCGTGCGCCCGGCCAGCCGCACCGCGACCTGACCGCCGTTCAGGGCGTCCATCGGCCCGATCGTCGCCACGGGCGGGGAGGGGGGCGCCGCCGCCGGCGCGGCGAGCGCCAGCGGGCGATCCGCGCTCTGGATCAGCCGCCAGGCCGCGATGACCCGGCGGAAGCGGGCCTCGTCTCCGTCCTCTGCTGAGGGGTGGGCTGCCTTCACCGCCGCCCGGAACGCCGCCGTCAGCGCCTCGCCCTCCGCCGGGCCGGTCAGGCCGAGCAGGGCGCGGGCCTCGCTGAGGGAGGCGACTTCGGAGTGCGATCGGGCGCGCATCCGTCACTAAGGCCGCAAGCATGGTGAAGACCGGCTTAACCGTACCCCTCTCCACAGCGAAGGCCTGAGAGGCTATCTGGCGTCCATGACCGCGCCCGTGATCCCGCCCAGCCCCACCCGTGAGGAGTATGCGGAGCATTACGCCGCCGCCCTGGCCGCCAATGGGGACGAGACCATCTTCGAGCGGCCGGAACCGGTCGGCCTGTTCGTGGAATGGCTGGCGGACGCGAAGGCGACCGAGCCGAACGACGCCAACGCCATGACCCTGGCCACGGTCGATGCGGCGGGCCTGCCCGACGCGCGGATCGTGCTGCTGAAGGATGTCGACGACCGGGGCTTCACCTTCTACTCCAACCGTGAGAGCGCCAAGGGCGAGGCTCTGGCGGCGCATCCGGCGGCGGCGCTGCTGTTCCACTGGAAGTCGCTGCGGCGGCAGGCTCGGGTGCGCGGCGCGGTCGAGCCGGTCAGCGCGGCCGAGGCCGACGCCTATTTCGCCAGCCGCGCCCGCGAGAGCCGCGTCGGCGCCTGGGCCTCCGACCAGTCGCGGCCGCTGGACAGCCGGGAGACGCTGGAGCTCGCGGTGGCGCGCGAAACCGCCCGCTTCGCCGACGGGGATGTGCCGAGGCCGGAGCGCTGGACCGGCTGGCGGGTCGTTCCGGACAGCGTCGAATTCTGGCGGGACCGGCCGTTCCGCCTGCATGACCGCCTGCGCTTCGACCGCACGGGATCGGGCTGGACGAAGACGCGGCTGTGGCCCTGACGGGCGCTCAGACGCCGTAGCGGGCGAGGAAGGTCTCGACCGCTTCCGCGGCGACCTCGGCGTGGGTGCGGCGCACCCGCACCTCGTCGCCGGTGACCAGCGGCACGAAGAAGACCGGGTGCTCGACCATTCCCATCAGGTGCCCCGCCGCCCAGGACGGATGCTCGACCGGGCGCAGTTCGCCGGCTTTCGACAGGCGCACGATGACGCCGATCAGGGTCGCGCCGAATTCGTCGCGGCCCTTCTCGAAGAAGCGCAGCGCCACGGCCTGGAAACGCGGCCTTTCGGCCATGACCAGGCGGAAGATCGAGCGCACGAACGGGTCGCCCATGAAGCCGGCGTAGGCCTCGGCGAAACTGGTCAGGGTGGAGCGGGCGTCGCCCTCGATGGCGCGGACGCCGGCCATCTGGCGGGCGAATTCCTCCGCCGCATCGTCGATCACCGCCGAGAACAGCGCCGCCTTGCCGGTGAACAGGGTGTAGAGGGTGGCGGTCGACACCCCGGCCTCGCGGGCGATCGGCTCCATCCGGGTGGCGGCGTAGCCGACGCTGACGAAATGTTCGCGCGCGCACCTCACGATGAGCTGACGTTTGGAGTCGGAAATGGCGCCCGGGGGGGCGGCGGAGCCGTGCATCTGGTGTCGCCTGGTTGGGGGAACCAGCAGACCCCCGCAAGCTTGACCGGTCAAGGGCCGCGGATCGCCGTTCTATGATTGGCGGGAGAACAGCCCCGCGAGCAACGGGTGGGCCAGAACCGGCGCAACGAGGCGGACCACCGCCTGCGGGTCCTCCAGCCGGACCGCAGCCGTGGCGTCCGCGACGATGAAGTCGGCATTGACCCGCGAGGGCTCGGTCAGCCGCTCATGCCCGGGGCGGACGGTGGCCAGATACTGATGGATGACGGATTCAGCGGTCCGCCCCCGCTCGGCCTGATCGCGCAGCAGGCGGCGGATGAAGCGGATGTCGGCGGGCGTGTCCACGAACACCCGGATGTCGAACAGTTCGACCAGGCCGGGCGTGCACAGCAGATGGGTGCCCTCGACAATCACCACTTCGGCCGCCCGCACCGGTTCGCCGCCCGGTTCGCGCCCGTGATGGATGAAGGAGTAGATCGGCGCCATGATGTCGCGCCCCGATTTGAGCGCTGCGAGGTCCTGGACCATCAGCTCATGGTCGCGGGCGGCCACGTCGTCGAAGTCGAAGGTGGCGGCGTCGAACGAGATGTTCGAGGCGTGGTGTCGTTGCCAGTTTTCGAGTGTGGCGCCTTGTTTTCCTCCTGGCAGCGCGTAGTCGAGGACCCAGGAAGCGAATCTACAATCTGCCAGTACAGCTTCGGTCAGACT
>JBGTSL010000319.1:0-2889 GCA_041940325.1 Brevundimonas sp. | reverse complement strand
CCGGCCGGCGAACAGGAAGGTCACCGTCGCCAGCCCGATATGCGGGTGCGGCCGCACATCGATGCCCTGGCCGGCAGCGAAGGTCGCGGGGCCCATCTGGTCGAAGAAGATGAACGGGCCGACCATCCGCCGTTTGACGTGCGGCAGGGCGCGACGGACCTCGAACCCGCCGATGTCGCGCGCCCTGGGCACGATGACGAGGTCGAGCGCGGTGCACGACCCCCGGTCGCCCAGGACCGGGTCCTTGTCCGGCTGCCAGCTCATCGTCGCCTCCCCATTCCGCTTCGCAAGTTCCTGCGCGCAGACTGGGGCGCCGCCGTCGCGTCGGCAAGCGAAAGCGGGCGAACCGCCCCGCCCTTTGACCAAATCCGAAAAGCTGATACAGATTGGATCCGGCCCCGGCATACGGGGCTCCTCGCCTGCTGGGACTATCATGAGCCGCAATTTCCTGGTGATCGACCCCGAAGAGGGGCTGCACGTGCTGAAGAGCCTGGCCTCGGCTGCGCGGATCGGCATCCTCAAGGCGCTGCACCAGAACGGCGCGCTGAACGTCAACGAACTGGCCGAACGGCTGTCGCTGCCGCAATCGACGGTCTCGTCGAACGTGCAGATCCTGGAGGAGGCGGGGCTGGTCCGCTCCGAGACCCAGAAGGCGCGCAAGGGCAACCAGAAGGTCTGCCGCTCGACCTTCGACGAGGTGCTCGTCGTCTTCAAGGAGGACCTGAAGGCGATCAAGTCCGACGCGATCGAGGTGTCGATGCCGCTGGGGCTGTACACCAGCTGCGACGTCTCGGCGCCCTGCGGGCTGTGCTCGGCAGAGGGCATCATCGGGCTGCTGGACGTGCCAGATACCTTCCTCGACCCCGGGCGGATGAAGGCGGCGCTGCTGTGGTTCACCCGCGGCTATGTCGAGTACCAGTTCCCCAACAATGCCCGCCTGTCGCACACCGAGATCGACGAGCTCGAGTTCTCCATGGAGCTGAGCTCCGAAGTGCCGGGCACCAGCGCCGACTGGCCGTCGGACATCACGCTGACGGTCAACGGCGTCGACGTCGGCACCTGGACCTCCCCGGGCGATTTCGGCGACAAGCGTGGTGTCTACACCCCCGACTGGTGGAAGCTGGCCGGCTCGCAGTACGGCAAGCTGAAGAGCTGGCGGGTGCGGCCGGACGGCGCCTATATCGACGGGATCAAGATTTCCGACGTCGCGCTGTCCGACCTCGACCTCGCCAACCACCACTCGATCCGGCTCCGGCTCGGGGTGAAGCCCGACGCCCGCAACCCCGGCGGTGTCAACCTGTTCGGCCGCGGGTTCGGCAACTACGACCAGGACATCACCCTGCGGCTGCACACCCGGAAATAGGCGGTTCCGCCAGCGCCCGGCCGTCCGCATCCCAGTCGTCCCAGCCAGGAAAGTCCAGGACCTCGGCCACGTCGAGGGACTGCAGGCGCGCAGTCCATCGCGCCTTGATGGCGTCGAGGTGCCCCGGGAAGCCCTCGGCATCCTGGTAGGCATAGCCGCCGCCCTGCACCCCATGCGCCGCGAACGGGGCCAGGACGCGAAAGCCCATGTAGTGCAGCGAGTAGTGCAGGGGCCACAGCATGACGGCGAGGTCGCCGCCGCGGGCACCGGGGCCGAATGCCGCCTCGGGGGCACCGGTGGTGATCGAGACCAGCGCGCGTCTGCCGCGGAAATGGCCGGTGTCATAGCGCTTGCGGCTGGTATAGAGGCCGCCGTTGACGAAGACCCGGTCGAGCCAGCCCTTCAGCATGGCCGGCGGGCCGTGCCACCACAACGGGAACTGGAACAGGACGAGGTCGGCCCGCTCAAGCCGTGCGATCGCCTTCCGCACCTCTGGAGGCAGCGTCCCGTCCCGGCTGGCATTACGCTGCTCGGCGAGGGGCGCGAACCTGCCAGGTTCGGCCGGCGCCGGATAGTGGGCGGCCTTTTCGACCGGATCGAAGCCCTCGGCATAGAGGTCCGCCACCTCGACGGCGGCTCCGCCGGCTCCCAAGACGCCGGCAGCGTGCGCGGTCAATTCGGCGTTGAACGAGTTCGGCTCCGGATGGACGTGGACGATCAGGACCTGCATGGGCGCTCCCCGGCGTTTACCTGGCTCTGCAGTGCAGATAGGCTGTTCGTTCCTGCTGCGACAGACCCAAGATCCGAGAATGGACTTTGCAAAAACGGACAGGCTGGATTGGGACGATTTCGCGCTGGTGCTGGGCATCGCCGATGCAGGATCGCTGTCGGGCGGCGCACGGCGGCTGGGCCGGAGCCACGCCACCCTTTTTCGCAGGCTGAACGCGATCGAGGCCCGAATCGGGGCGCGCCTGTTCGAGCGCAGCCGCACCGGCTACGCCCCGACGCCTGCCGGCGAGGAGATCGCGCAGGCGGCGCGCGCGATGGCGCAACAGGCGGCGGTGGCCGAGCGGCGGGTCCTGGGCCGGGACCTCCGCCCCTCGGGCACGGTACGGCTGACCACGACCGACAGCCTGTTCCACGGTCTGCTGGCGCCGGCGTTGCCGCGATTCCGCGCCGCCTGCCCAGAGATCGCGCTCGATATCGTGGTGACCAACGCCGTCGCCGACCTGTCGCGGCGGGACGCGGACGTGGCGCTGCGGCCGTCCGACCGGCCGCCCGACTATCTGGTCGGGCGCCGGCTCGGCGTGATCCAGCAGGCGGTCTACGGCCGGCGCGATACGGCGGGGCCGGCGGCCGACACGGCGTGGATCGGGCCTGAGGAGGGCATGGGGTATCGCGCCCTGCAGGCCTGGATGGCGGCGGCGGGCGTCGAGCGGCAGGTGCGGGTCAGGCTCGACACGGTGCTGGGCATGCACGCCGCGGCCTGCGCCGGACTTGGGTTGGCTGTGCTGCCCTGCTATCTC
>JBGTSL010000318.1:0-2889 GCA_041940325.1 Brevundimonas sp. | reverse complement strand
GCGCATCCGCCTCAGTCAGGCCGGGTGATCGTCACCGGCCGGGCCCGCCCGTCCGCCGTCAGTCGGCCGCGCCAACCTTCGCCCGCGCGCTCCAGAACGACGACGCCGCCGCCGTCATCCTCCAGCGTCAGGGTGCGCCCGTCGGACACGGCCCCGCCGGCCCGCCGGTCGCCGCGCCAGCCGCCCTCCACCGGTCCGACGCCGGGGTCCATCAGGACCAGTTCGTACAGGGTCCGCCCCTCCGCGTCGCGGATCAGCCAGAACCCGTCCAGGGGTCCGGCCGCCTGATCAGCGCGCTGCTCAGCCGACGTTACGCCCTGTTCATAGGCGATCTCGATGTCCGTCGGCGTCGCCTCGTAGGCGCCCCTGTAGGCGTCGACGGTGACCGGCGCAGTCAGCCGCCGGCGCCGCGGCGGGCTGGCGGCGTCGCCCTCGGCGATCTCCCGGCCGAAGTCCGGCCCCGGCTCGAACGGGCGGATCACCGGGGCCGAATAGGGCTCCAACCCCGATGGATGGGGCGCGGCCTGCGGCGCCGAGAGCCCGGCCAGCGCGGCGATCAATAATCCCGACATGCCTCCACTCTGCCGATTCCCGCCCCGGCTGGCAAAGCGGCCGTTCCGCGACCGCGAATTCCGCGTCGCCGGCGCCGCACCCGCTCACCCTTCGTTGACCCCTGCGGCGCCGCTGGACTAAAGCCTGATCACCGATTTCGAGCGGCTGATTTCGCTCAGGTTTCTGAGAACCATTCGCATATGTCGACCTCCCCCCTGCCGGGCGACGCCTCAAACGATCCGACCACGGACCAGACCGGCCGTTTCGTGCGCCAGCCCAACGGCCGCGTCCGGCCGCTTTCGCCGCACCTCCAGATCTGGCGCTTCCACACCACCATGTGGGGGTCGATCCTCAACCGCATCGCCGCCGTGGGCATGTCGGTCGGGGCTCTTTTCGTCTTCGCCTGGCTGGCGTTCCTCGCCTTCGGGACGGACGCCTATGCCGGTTTCACCTCGGTCATGGGATCACCCCTGGGCCTGCTGGTCTGGTTCGCGCTGAGTTGCGGCGCCGCCTATCACCTGACAGCCGGCGTCCGGCATCTGATCTGGGACGCTGGTTCCGGCCTGACGCCGAAGGCCGCGACCGGCCTGACCGTCGCCAGCTACGCCGCCGCCGCCGTCCTGGTCCTTGCCTTCTGGGCCGGGCTGTTCATGACCGGGAGGGTCGTCCTTTGAGCCGCCAGACAAAGGCCTACATCAAGGGCGTGAAAGTCTCCGAACGCCACGGCGCCGGCGAGTGGGTGCAGGAGCGGCTGTCGTCGCTGATCCTCGTGCCCCTGACCCTGTGGGGCCTGTGGAGCGGCTGGACCATGTCCGGCGCCGGCTACGACGGGGCGCTCGAGTGGTTCCGCTCGCCGGTCAACGCGACCCTGCTGGCCATCACCCTGCTGGTCAGCCTGTGGCACATGAACATGGGCCTGAAGGTCATCGTCGACGACTACATCCACAAGCCCGCCTCGCGGACCGCCCTGCTCGGCCTGATCGGCCTGCTGTGCGTGATCCTCGCCGCCGCGGGCGTCTTCTTCATCGTGCGTCTGGCGCTGGGCTCGGCCCCGCTCCCGGCCGGTTTCGGAGCCTGACCGCGTGGCTGCCTACGAATTCATCGACCACGAATACGACGTCGTCGTCGTCGGCGCCGGCGGCTCCGGCCTGCGCGCCGCCCTCGGCGCCGCCCAGCAGGGGCTGAAGGTCGCCTGCGTCACCAAGGTCTTCCCCACACGAAGCCACACCGTCGCGGCCCAGGGCGGCATCTCCGCCTCCCTCGGCAACATGGGCGAGGATTCCTGGCAGTGGCACATGTACGACACCGTCAAGGGATCGGACTGGCTCGGCGATCAGGACGCCATCGAATATCTCTGCAAGAACGCGCCGGCCGCCGTTTACGAGCTGGAACACTGGGGCGTTCCCTTCTCGCGCACCGAAGAAGGCAAGATTTATCAGCGCGCCTTTGGTGGTATGACCACGCATTACGGCAAGGGTACAGCACAGCGAACATGTGCAGCGGCCGACCGCACAGGCCATGCGATTCTGCATACGCTCTATACGCAGGCTTTGCGCCACAAGGCTGAGTTCTTTATCGAGTATTTTGCGCTTGATCTGATCATGAGTGATGATGGTCAATGCCTCGGCGTGATGGCTTGGGATCTGGATAGTGGCACGTTGCACCGTTTTCGCGCGCATCAAACCATATTGGCCACTGGCGGCTATGGCCGTGCCTATTTTTCCTGTACTTCGGCGCATACCTGCACCGGTGATGGCAATGCCATGGTGCTTCGCGCCGGTATTCCCTTGCAGGATATGGAGTTTACGCAGTTTCACCCGACCGGCATTTACGGTGCCGGCTGCCTGATCACTGAGGGTGTGCGCGGCGAAGGTGGTTATCTGACCAATAGTGAAGGCGAACGATTCATGGAACGTTATGCGCCGAGCGCCAAAGACCTGGCCTCCCGTGATGTCGTTTCCCGATCGATGACCATTGAAATTCGTGAAGGCCGAGGTGTTGGTGAAGGCAAGGACCATATTCATCTCAACCTGATGCATCTTGATGCGGATATTATTCACCAGCGTTTGCCTGGAATCGCCGAGTCAGCAAGAATTTTTGCCGGCGTTGATGTGACCAAGGAACCAATCCCGGTACTGCCGACGGTGCATTACAATATGGGTGGTATTCAGTGCAATTATAAATGTGAAGTGATTAACCCGACCAAGAAAGACCCGAATGCAATTGTACCGGGGTTGATGGCGATCGGTGAGGCGGCTTGTGTCTCTGTGCATGGTGCCAACCGCCTGGGTTCAAACTCGCTGCTTGACCTTGTGGTGTTTGGCCGCGCCGCGGCAA
>JBGTSL010000317.1:0-2906 GCA_041940325.1 Brevundimonas sp. | reverse complement strand
GACCTTGATGCCCGTGACGAGGATCTCGGTGTTGGGGTTGAGCTGGCTGAACTCGGGCGCCTCGCGGTGGATCGGGGCGCGGCCGACGCCCTCGGGCGCGGGCTTGTTGTCGATGGGGTTACCCAGCAGGTTGAAGACGCGGCCGAGCACCTTCTCGCCGACGGGGACGGCGACGGGGCCGCCGGTGTCCACGGCGGTCATGCCGCGGGTCAGGCCGTCGGTCGAGCCGAGCGCGACGGCGCGGACCTGCTCTGTGAGGTGACGGTGCCCTTCGTCGACGCGGCGCTGGGCGGCACGGTCGAGGTGCCGACCATCGACGGCAGCCGCGCCAAGGTGAACCTGCCGGCCGGCACCCAGAACGGCCAGAGCTTCCGGCTGCGCAACAAGGGCATGTCGGTGATGCGCTCGTCGGGCCGCGGCGACATGTATATCGAGATCCATGTCGAGACCCCGGTGAACCTGTCGCCGCGCCAGCGCGAGCTGCTGCAGGAGTTCGAGGCCGAGGGCGGCGCCAAGCGCGACCACAGCCCGCAGAGCGCCGGCTTCTTCAGCAAGGTCAAGGAATTCTGGGACGACCTGACCGAGCGATAGGGTCATGAGTTGGGCGCCCCACCCGCTGTCGTCCTAGTCCGAAGAAGCTGCTGCATTCGCACATCTTGGACGGTCGCTCCTTCCCCTCGCCCGTGCGAAGCATGGGAGGGTGAGCGACTGTCTGTTTGGTCAAGGGGCGATTTGGCATTGGCGTCGGACATCGCGTGCTTTGGCGTTGAGCCGGACGAGGAGTTTTCGGGCGAGCGCGATGCGGATGACCTTTTTCGGTTTGCCTGCCTCGGTCAACCTGCGGTGGAAGTCGGCGAAGTCGGGATTGTATCGGCGGACGAGGTCGGCGACGACGAAGAGGATGTCGCGGACTGCGCGTCGTCCGCCGCGGACGACGCGCTTGCCGGAATGCTTGCCGCTGTCTTTGGCAAGGGGGGCGGCACCGGCGAGCTTACCGACGGCCTTGTTGGAGACGGAGCCGATCTCGGGCATCTCGGCCATCAGACGAGCGACGGTGCGGCCGGCGACGCCCTTGATCTCGCGGAAGGTGGCGTCGAGCTGGCGCCACAGCGGATCGGCCTCGATGAGCGTGGCGATCTTGGTTTCGAGGGCGCGGATCTGGCGGGCGACGACGGCCTGGATCTCGGCGATCGAGGCGCGCACCAGGGGCTCGTCGACCAGGCGGGCCTGGTTGGCTTGGGCCACCTTGAGGGCGACGAGCTGGCGCAGGCGGGTGACCAGGGCGCGCAGCTTCAGCTGGGCCGCCGACGCCGGGGGCTGCGGCGTGATGCGCTTGGTGGCGGCGTACCAGGCGATCATCCCGGCATCGATCCGATCGGTCTTCTCCAGCCGGCCCATCGCCTCGGCGAAGCGGCGCACCGCGCGGGGGTTGACGACGGCGCAAGCCAGGCCCTCGGCCCACAGCAGCATGAAGGCGTGGCGCTCATATCCGCCGGTCGCCTCCAGGACCACCAGCGCGACCTGGTGCGCGCGGCAGAAGCCGGCGAGCGCAGCCACGCCGTCGGCCTCGTTCTTGACCCGCAGTTCCAGCCCCGTCTGGCCGATGCGGGCATCGAGATGCTCGGACGAGACGTCCACTCCACAGATGATCGGATTCACGGTAACCTGCCTTGCGCGTGCGATTGGAAACCAAGCGACTGTTCGGTCGTGCGTGACTGCGGCGACGATCCCAGGGCTCACCCACGGTTGTGGCCTGAGGGCCGACGGGCGTCGACCGCCGCGCAAGGGGATCGGTGGCCACCGATCCCCTTGCAACGCCGTTCTCATCACAAACAGGCGCCAAGAACCAGATACAAGGGCCGGGGCGCGGAGTCGTCCACTACACTGCTGCGGGGGCAAGAGAGCGCAAACCATGCCCACAACCGCGCTGCGCCGGCCGCCCGAGCCATCGCCCTCACCCTCCCCGCGGCGCTGCGCACGGCGGGTCCCCTCCCTCTCCCATCGGCTCGCGCCGACGGGCGAGGGCATTTCCGTCCTCAGCCCCGACCCGGTCGAGCAGGGCCTGGCGGAAGGCCCGGGCGGCGGGGCCGAGGGGCTGGTCGACGCGGTGCATCAGGTAGGTCCGCAGCACCGTCTCGCCCGCCGGCCCGAATTCGCTGGCCGGCACCCGCACCAGCCGCCCCTCGGCCAGGTCGCGCGCGATCAGCCATAGCGGCAGGCTGCCCCAGCCGACCCCGGCCAGGATCAGCGCGTGCTTGGTCGCGTTGTCGCTCACCCGCCACGTCCCCGGCGACAGCACGCCGAAGTCGCGCCCCTGGGTCAGCGCCGACGGGTCCTCGCCGACGATCTGCAGGTGCTCGGCCAGCTCCGCGGTCGGCACCGGGCCGCCGGCCGCCGCGCGCGCAGCCAGCGGGTGCGACGGCGCCACCACCGCCGCGCGCGGCTGGTACCACAGCGCCTCGCGCTCGATCGCCAGGTCCGGGAGCTCGATGCCGGAGATCGCCAGCGTGCAGCGCCGGTCCTTCAGCGCGGCGATGCCCTCGCCCAGCGAGGCGGTCAGCACCCGCACGCAGACCGCGGGAAAGGCGGCGTTCATCTCCCCGAGCGCGGCGGCGGCGAGGTCGAGCGGGAATTGCGGGTCGAGCGCGATCGAAAGCCGGAGCTCCACCCCCTGGTGCAGCCCGCGCGCCTGCGCCCGCATCGCGTCGACCTTCAGCAGGATGGCGCGCGCCTGGGCCAGCAGGGTCTGGCCCGCCGGCGTCAGCGCCGGCCGCCGGCCGGTCCGCGCGAACAGCGCGACGCCGAGCTGGTCCTCCAGGTTGGCGATGGCATGGCTCACCGCCGACTGTACCCGCGACAGCCGGGCCGATGCGGCGCGGAAGCTGCCGGTCTCGGCGACGGCGACG
>JBGTSL010000316.1:0-2915 GCA_041940325.1 Brevundimonas sp. | reverse complement strand
GCCGTCCGCAAGCGCGCCGCGTCCGGCGGCTGGCGCCGGATCGACCAGCCCGCGCCGATGCCGACCGGACCCATCGAGATCGAGGGCGACGTCAACGAAGCCGGCTATTTCGATCTCGCCGAAATATCGGCCATCCATCTGCGCACGGCCATCGTCAACGGTTGCATCGGTCAGGCGGAGGCCTGGCTCCGGCTACACCTGCGGCTCCATGAGGCGTCCTGCCAGGAGTTCGCCCGGCTCAGGGAACTCGGCGCCGACCACGGGGCGCTGGAGGAAGTAGACGAAGTCGACGAAATGGACGGTGGACTCCCCGGTGCGGAGTCTACCCTCAGCCCCGGAACCCGTCCTGCTCCAGAAACGCCCGCTCCTCCGCCGTCGTTTCCCGGCCCAGCATCCGGTTGCGGTGCGGAAACCGGCCGAAGCGCTGGATGACGCGATGATGATGCTCGGCCCAGCGGTCGTCGTCGGGCCGCATCATCCGGGTCTGGAACAGCTCCAGCTGCCGGTCCTGATCGGCCATGTCTTCGGAATGCTGCAGCGGCAGATAGAAGAACCGGCGGATGTCGCCTTCGGTCTCAATATCGTGCCCGGCCTCCAGCGCCCGGTCGGCGAACATCCGCGCCAGCGGGTCGGTGGCGAAGGCGTGCGCCGTGCCTCGGAAGCTGTTCCTCGGAAACTGGTCCAACAGGATCAGCAGCGCCAGCGACCCCTCGGCCGTCTCCGCCCAGCTGTCCAGCTCGCGCCGCGCGGCGGCGACATGGGCGTCATGAAACCGCCGGTGGAACTCGGCGTCGAAGCCGTCGTCCTTGGCGAACCACTTTTTCGGTCCGGCCTCTTTCCAGAAGGCGACGACGGCGGAAGGGGTTATGTCTGTGCTCATGACCGATAACCTAGGCGCCCCGCTCCCCGTCTTCCATGACCGCGACTGCGATCTGTCGATCATCCGCGGCAAGAGGGTGGCGGTGATTGGCTACGGCAGCCAGGGCCGCACCCACGCCCTGAACCTGCGCGACTCCGGCGTGACCGACATCGTCGTCGGCCTGAAAGCGACCTCCGCCACCCGCGACAAGGCCGAAGCCGACGGCTTCCCGGTCCTGACCGCCGGCGAGGCCGCGGCCGCCGCCGACGTCGTCGCCGTCATGGTCTCGGACGAGGCCCACCGCGACCTGTGGCGCGACGAGCTCGAGCCGGCGATGAAAGCCGGCGCCGCCCTGGTCTTCGCCCACGGCCTGTCGGTCCGCTTCGGCCTCGTCGAGCCGCGTCCCGACCTCGACGTCATCCTCGCCTCGCCCAAGGGCATCGGGCCGCGCATCCGCGATCTCTACGAAGCCGGGGAGGGGGTCTTCGCCCTGTTCGGGGTGCACCAGGACGCCAGCGGCAGGGCCCACGCGCTCGGCCTGTCCTACGCCGCCGCCCTTGGCTGCGGCCGCAAGGGCATCCTCGAGACCACCTTCGCCGCCGAATGCGAGAGCGATCTGTTCGGCGAGCTGGTGGTGCTGTGCGGAGGCGTCGGCCAGCTGATCGACGCGGCCTTCACCAAACTGGTCGAGGCCGGCTATCCGCCCGAGGTGGCCTGGTTCGAATGCTTCTACGAGGTGAAGCTGGTCACCGACCTGATGTTCTCGATGGGCATCGCCGGCGCCTTCGGCCGCATCTCCAACACCGCTGAATACGGCGCCTACCTGACCGGCCCCCGCGTCATCGGCGAAGCCTCGCGGGCCGCCATGGACGAGGTGTTGGCCGAAGTCAGGTCCGGTTCATTCGTCAGGAAGCTGATGGCCGACTACGACGCCGGCTCGCCCGACCTGCTGGCCCGCCGCGAGGCGCTCGGCCGGCGGCCGATCGAGGCCGTCGGCGCCCACCTCGACAGGATCGCCCGCCGCGCATCCGAAGGTTGAACCTTGGCCGTGGCTCCCATAGCGTCCGCCGACCTGTTTCCAGTTGGGGGTATTATGTCCAGATCCATCGCCGGCCTCGCCGCCGCCGCCGTCCTCGCGGCCGCTTCGCCCGTCCTCGCCCAGTCGATCGAGCGCTCGACCTCCCGGTCCGAGACGACCGTCACCCGGGACGGCGACACCACCCGGACCACCACCCACACCACCACCGTCGGCGGCTCCGTCTCGGTCGATGCCGACGCGGCCCTCGGCGCCCTGATCGGCGCCCTGGAGGACCGGAGCGATTCGGGCGCTCGCGAACTGCGCCGCCGCGCCGAGCCGATTCGCGCCGAGGACGCCTTCGGCGTCTGGGTCGCCGACGACGGCGGCCGCGACGTCGGCGACTGCCGGCTGACCTTCCGCGACCGCGCCTTCCTCGGCGTGCGCGGCGTCGGCGCCGACGGCTGCCCGTCGCGGCTGGCGCGGATCAGCAACTGGCGCGTCGAGAACGGCGAGGCCCTGCTGTTTCGCGGCGCCGGCGACCAGTCGCCCCTGCGCCTGGCCATGATCGAGGGCCGGCTGATCGGCGATGGCCTGACCCTCGCCCGCGAGGACGACAGCGGCCCGGGGCCGACCGCCGACGACCTGCGCGACGACCGCCGGGAGCGGCGCGGCTGGAGCGCCCGTCCCGTGGCCGAGGACTATTCCGGCGTCTGGAAGCACATCGAGACCACCAACACCGGCCACCGCCGTGAATGCACCCTGCGCCTGACCACCAATCCGTCGTTCGGCGCCCTGGGCGCCTCGACCAGCGGCTGTTTCGGCGATCTGATGTTCGTCTCGACCTGGCGGCTCGAGGACGGCCGGGTGGCGCTTTACAAGGCCGGAGGGGCCAACGTCGCGGTGCTGCGCGGCGGACCGTCGCGGCTCAGCGGCCGCACTGAAGCGGGCGAGGAGATCGTGCTGTATCGCTGATCCCGACCGGGCGGCGGGGCGGGAACGCCGTCTCGCCGCTTCGCTTCAGGGTCTCGGGAAAGAATG
>JBGTSL010000315.1:0-2944 GCA_041940325.1 Brevundimonas sp. | reverse complement strand
TTCGCCAGCATCGGAAATTTGCGGATCTCAGTCAGGTATCGCGACAGCCCCTGTTCAGGCGACATCACCGCGAGCGATCTGGTTACAGCCATATGGTCCCTCCGACCGTCAAAACGAGCGGGTTCTTCGGAAGCGGCCACCCGATGTGCGCCGTCGCCTCACCCCTCAACCGGTGAAATAGGGTCGGGTTTCCGCATTTGTCAGAGGCGGATCGTCACACGGAAGCGTGACCGTTGCCCCGGCGCCACTGCACCGAATGAGTGATTGTATAGCGGCCAGTCAGTCCTTAATCAAGACGGACTACGAAAGACCCAGAATTTGGCGGTAGGTCGGGTGCACCATGTCGGAGTCCTCCGGGTGTTTCTGCAGGTAGGCCGAGAAGAACGGGCAGACCGGCAGGATCAGCAGTCCGCGGTCGCGCGCGTCGGCGATCACGTGCTTCGCCAGCCGGCTTGCGATCCCCTGACCCTCGAGCGCTTCGGGCACAAGGGTTTCTGTGATCATGAGGTTCTCGCCCGACAGGTTGTAGACCACGATCGCCAGGTCATCGCCGACCGGAAGTTCGTAGCGGTGGGCTTCGGTGTTGTCGCGAATGGTCGTGTCGGTCATCTGGGTCTCCTTTGGCGGATGTGGAGAGTCACAACGCCTCGAGCAACCGTTCCAGTCGGTCCATGTCCGGGGGCGGGGTGGTCTCGAACCGTAACGCCTCGCCGGTGACCGGATGCACGAAGCCCAGCACGGCGGCGTGCAGCGCCTGCCGCGCCAGCCCGGCCTCCGCGATGGCGGTGCGAACCGCTGCGGCCGGACTGCCCGAGCCGTAAACCGGGTCTCCGAGGATAGGGGCCCCTTTCGAGGCCAGATGCACGCGGATCTGGTGGGTCCGGCCGGTGTGCAGGGTGCAGGCGACGCGGGCGGCCAGCGGCGCGCCGCCGGCTTTGGCCGGCAGGCCGAAAACCCGCTCGACGACGTAGTCGGTGACCGCGTTGCGCCCGCCGCTTTTGAGCACCGCCATCTTTTTGCGGTCCGAGGGTGAGCGTCCGATCAGCGTCTCGATCCGGCCCTTGGCGGGGCTTGGCGCGCCGCGGGTCAGGGCGATGTAGGTCCGCGCGATGTCATGGGCCGCGAACAGGGCGGAGAGGCCGGCGTGAGCCCGGTCCGTCTTGGCCGCGACCATCACCCCTGAGGTGTCCTTGTCGAGCCGGTGCACGATCCCTGGTCGCGCCACGCCGCCGATCCCGGACAGGGAAGCGCCGCAATGGGCCAGCAGGGCGTTGACGAGGGTGCCGGTCTCGCAGCCCGGCCCGGGGTGCGCCGCCATGCCCGCCGCCTTGTCCACCACGATCAGCTCGGCGTCCTCGAAGAGGACTGTCAGCGGCAGGGGCTCCGGGGCGGGAGTCGCCGACACGACGGGCGGCACGACGATCGAATAAAGGCCGGCCTGGGCCTTGGCGGATCCACTCGAGACCACCTGTCCGTCCCGGCTCACCGCGCCATCCGCCACCAGCGCCTGGAGCCGGGCCCGGGACAGCTCGGGGAATATGCCGGTCAGCGCCTTGTCCAGCCGGCTCCCTCCCGCTCCGAGCCGGCCTTCCAGCACCGTCGCATCGTCGTCTTCGATCAGGGGTTCGTCGGACACCGCGCGCTCCGCCGCCGGGATCGGGCGGTGGCCGATCTAGCACGCCCCATTGGCTCCGGGGCAAGGCCCGAAGCTTGGCTGTGAGCCCGATTTCCGTCATGGTGAACGCGGGTATCCGGCGGGGGGGGGGGGACGAGGCAATGAGACTTCTGATCACCGCGGCGGCGGCCGGAGGGGCCGTGCTCGCGCTCGGCAGCTGCGCCACCATGAGCGCGGAACAGTGCATGGCCGGCGACTGGTCCGGTCAGGGCTATTCAGACGGCTTGCAGGGCCTGACCATGAGTCGGCTGGACGATCACGCCCGGGCCTGCGCCGAGCATGGCGTCACGCCCGACGCCGCGGCCTACGCCGACGGTCGTCGCCAGGGCCTTCTGCATTACTGCACCCCCGGCAAGGGCTTCGAGGTCGGCCGCACCGGCTCCGGCTATGCCGGCGTCTGTCCGTCGGAGCTGGAAGCGGACTTCATGTATGGATACCGCGATGGCCAGGTCCTGCATGAGGTCGAGCAGGCGCTGGCCAACGCCCGCAGCCGCGTCGACAGCCTCGGCGCGCGGCTCGAGGAGTTGGACGAGAAGATCATCGCCAAACAGGCCGAGGCGCGGGCCGACGGACTGACCGAGGCTCAGCGCGAGGAAATCCGCAAGCGCATCGCGGAAATCCGCCGCGAGCGCGCCGACACCGAGCGCGACTGGCGGCGGGCCCAGGACGAGATCGACGACGCGGAGCGGGACGTCCGTGACGTGCGCTGGCGCTTCCGCGACCAATACGGCAGTTGGTAAGCGGGCGGCCGGCGCGCTGGGCGCCGGCCCTGGGGCCTCAGGCCGCCTTCTTCTCCAGCTTCTTCTCCCACTGGCCCAGAGAGGCAAGGCCGTTCATGCGGGCGCGGTGGTGGAAGGCCGACTGGCAGGCCACGGCGTTCTCGGCCTTGCCCGACCAGGCCCGCTGCGGCGCGGCCTGAAGCGCGCGGCCGTAAGAGAAGGTCATCTTCCACGGGAAGCCGCCGATACGGTTCATGGCGTCGAGATGGGCGGTGGCCTGCTCGTCCGTCTGGCCGCCCGACAGATAGGCGATGCCCGGCACGGCCGAGGGCACGGTGGCCTTCAGCGCGGCGATGGTGCGTTCGGCCACTTCCTGGACCTTGGCCTGGCGCACGCTGCCTTTGCCGGAGATGACCATGTTCGGCTTCAGAACGATGCCCTCCAGCGCCACGCGCTGCTCGTAGAGCTCCTGGAACACCGTCTGCAGGGTCCAGCGGGTGACTTCGTCGCAGCGGGCGATGTCGTGCGAACCGTCCATCAGCACTTCCGG
>JBGTSL010000314.1:0-2946 GCA_041940325.1 Brevundimonas sp. | reverse complement strand
CAGGCGGTCATGCGGGGCTCGAAACGGGCCATGGTCGTCATCGACATGCCCTTCGGCTCCTACGAGGGCGGCAAGGAACAGGCCTACGACAACTGCGCCCGGGTCATGAAGGAGACCGGCGCCCAGGGCGTGAAATTGGAAAGCGGCCCGACCGTCGCCGAGACCATCGCCTATCTGGTCCAGCGCGGCATTCCTGTCATGGGCCACGTCGGCCTGCGACCGCAGGCCGTTCTCACCGACGGCGCCTTCAAGGCCAAGGGCCGCACGGACGAGGAGCGGCTGCGCGTCATGTCGGAGGCCGAGGCCACCGCCGACGCCGGCGCCTTCGCCATCGTCATCGAGGGCGTCGCCGAGGGGCTGGCGCGCGACATCACCGCCGCGATCGACAAACCGACCATCGGCATCGGCGCCTCGGCCGCCTGCGACGGTCAGATCCTCGTCACCCCGGACATGCTGGGCCTGTTCGACTGGACGCCGAAATTCGTCCGCCGCTACGCCGACCTGCGCTCCGAGGTCGACCGGGCGGCCGGCCAATACGCCGCGGACGTCAGGGCCCGCCGTTTTCCTGCCGAAGTCGAGACCTACTTCTCGAAAAAGCCGGTTTCGCCGTAACGCCCGCGTTGCGGCGCGGGTAACGAGTCTCTAGGGTCCGGCCGGTTGGATTTTCTGCGACTTTTGGGGCGACGTATCCGTGGTTGATGTCTTCGATCAGGTCGAGGAGGAGCTTCGCTCCGATCGATACAAGCGGCTGGCCCGCACCTGGCTGCCGGTCGCCGGCGGCGTGCTTCTGGTCGCCCTGATCGCCGCCCTGGCGTGGTGGGGCTGGCAGAAGATGGAGACCTCCAAGGCCGACAAGGCTTCGATCGCCTACCAGCGCGGCCTCGAATCGCTCGAGTCGAACAACCTGGTGGGGGCGGACGCCGCCTTCGTCCAGGCCGCCGACGAAGGCAATGCGGCCTATAAGGCGCTGGCGCTCCAGCACCGCGCCGGCATCGCCGTGCAGCAGAATCGCATTCCCGCCGCCGTCGAACTGTTCGACGAGGCCGCCGGCGCTTCGCGTGATCCGCTGCTGAGCGACGGCGCGGCCTACAAGGCGGCCCTGCTGGTGATGGACACGGCCAGCCTCGAGGACGTGCAGGCCCGGCTCGAGCCCCTGATCGAAGAGGGCCGGCCCTTCCGCGCCTTCGCCCGCGAGGCCCTGGCCATGGCCCAGCTCCAGCACGGCAAGACGGCCGAGGCGCGTACGACCCTCGTCGTGCTCAAGAACAGCCTCGACACCCCCCGCGAGATCAGCCAGCGCGCCGAACTGGCCCTCGCCTCGATCGACGACGGCACCGCCGCGAACATCCCCGCGATTCTCGGAGCCATGGCGCCGCTCGAGGCCGCCGCCGACCGGGCTCCCGCCCAGCCGCGCGCCGAAACCGCTCCAGCCGGAAAGGCCCGCCCGTGACCCCCGCTTTCAGGACGTCCGCCATGACCCGCGTGCTCAAAGTCGCCCTGCTGAGCGGCCTCGCCGTCACCGTCGCCTCCTGCGGAACCGTCCGCAACATCCTCCCGTTCGGCCTTGGCGGCTCGGACGCGCCCCAGGCGACGGCGACCGAAGGTCAGCGCATTTCGGTGCTCGAATTCGAACAGCAGCTCGCGCCGTCCGCCGCCCTGTCCGGGCGTGATTTCTTCCTGCCCGGTCCCCAGCCCGCCACGGCCTGGACCCAGCCTGGCGGCAATGCGGAAAACGCGGTCGAGCATGTGGCCGCCGCGCCGGACTTCGCCGTCGCCTGGCGCCGCGACATCGGCGCCGGCTCGTCGGACACCCGGCAGGTCATGGCCCCGGTCGTCGCCGACAACGGCCGCGTTTTCGTCCTCGACGGCGAGGCCACGGTCACAGCGGTCGACTCCTCCAGCGGCTCGGTCGCCTGGAAGGTCAGCGTCAAGCCGGACGAGAAGGAATTCCGGCGCGGCCTGTTCGACTTCAACCTGTTCGGCGGCAGTTCGACCGGCGGCGGCTTCGGCGGCGGCGTGGCTGTCGGCGGCGGCAAGGTCTTCATCTCGTCGGGTTATCGCACGGTCACCGCCGTCGATCAGGGCACGGGCGCCGTCCTGTGGACCACCCCGGTCGACGTGCCGATCCATGGCGCTCCCACGGTTTCCGGCGGCCGCGTCTATGTGGTCGACGTCGAGAACCAGATGCTGGCCTTCGATGTGAACACCGGTCAGCAGGTCTGGACCTATCGCGGCATTCCCGAGCCGGCCCGGATCATGCGCGCCTCCAGCCCGGCCGTGACCGGCGACACCGTCATCGCCCCGTTCTCGTCGGGCGAACTGGTCGCCCTGCGCGCCTCGACAGGGCAGCCTGTCTGGCAGCAGGTCCTGTCGCGCGCCAGCCGCACCAGCGCCCTGTCCGAAATCCGCGACATCGCCGGCCGCCCGGTGGTCAGCCGCGGCGTCGTCTACGCGATCAGCCATTCCGGTCTGATGTCGGCCATCGACGTGCGCACGGGTCAGCCGAAGTGGCAGCTGCCTGTCGCCGGCGTCAACGCGCCCCTGCCGGTCGGGGACGTGGTCTATATCGTCTCCAAGAGCGGCGAACTGACGGTCGTCAACCGCGACTCGGGCCAGGTCTACTGGACCCACGATCTCAACGAGGGCCGGGTGCGTCAGGAAGGCGGCGTGTTCGGCTTCTGGGACCGCACGGTGCGCCCGACCTGGTCGGGTCCGCTGCTGGCGTCGAACCGGCTGCTGCTGGTCAACTCGGACGGCGAACTCGTGGCCTTCGACCCGAAGACCGGCCTGCAGACCGCCTCCCTGCGCCTGGGCGGCCCCGCCTTCATCGCGCCGGCGGCCTATAACGGGGCCCTCTACGTTCTCACCGACCGGGGCCAGCTGGTCAGCATTCGCTGACCGATCGCCCCAATCTGCGTTAGAAGGCCGGCATGGCTCTCAAGGTCG
>JBGTSL010000313.1:0-2947 GCA_041940325.1 Brevundimonas sp. | reverse complement strand
GAAGTCCAGCACGTGCTCCTTCTTGGGCGTGCCGTCCTCGTTGTGCTCGGTCACGTACATCTTGCCGGCCTCGACCTTGGTGGTCTTGGCATTGCAGATCCACTTGATGTGGCGGTCGCGCATCTCGCTTTCGAGCAGGCCTTTCGTATCGCCCACACCATCCAGGCCGAGGTGGCCGATGTACGGTTCGGAGGTGACGAAGGTCATCGGCACCTTGTCGCGCAGCTTGCGGCGGCGCAGCTCGGTGTCGAGGATCATGGCGAACTCATAGGCCGGACCGAAGCACGACGCGCCCTGGACCGCGCCAACCACGATCGGCCCGGGGTTCTTCACGAAGGCGTCGAAAGCCTCGGCCGCCTTAGCGGCATGGTCGACATGGCAGATCGAAACCGTGTGGCCGTCGGGGCCAAGCCCCGGAATCTCGTCGAAGGCCAAGTCCGGGCCGGTGGCGATGACCAGATAGTCGTAGTGCAGGGCCCGGCCGTCGGCCAGGTCGATGCCATTCTCGTGCGGCCGGATCCGGCTGGCGGCGATGTCGATGAACTCCACGCCCTTCCGCTTCATCACCTCCGGCAGGCGGACCTCGATGGCCTCGCGCTTGCGCCAGTGCACCGCCACCCACGGGTTGGAGGGGGTGAAGTGGAAGGTGTCGCCCTTCGACACGACGACGATCCGGGCGCGGTCGCCGAGGGTGTCGCGAATCTCGTAGGCGGCGATGGCGCCGCCGAGGCCTGCGCCGAGTATGACGATGGTGGGCCGGTCCATGCGCGCTCTCCTTGTTGAGCCGATCTTCGATGCCCGATCCTGCACCGCCCGGTTGGCCGCGCCTTGATCCGCATCAAGGCTCGCGGCTGCGGTCCGGAGGACAGTTCTGAGGCTTGCAAACATATTAGCGTAGTCTAATATTAGAGCAAGCTCATATAGGGACCCTCTGATGACGAAATCCCCGGCCCTGATCGCCGTCTTCGGCGCCGCCCTGCTGGCCGGCGGCCTGTCAGCCTGCGGCGGCGAGCCGGAATCTGCCGCGACCGCGCCCGCGCGGGGCGAGCGTCTGGCCGTGACCGAGGTTCTCATCGACGCGGTCAAGCCGGCCTCGGCCGTCGTCGCCTCCCGCGACCTCGGCGAGGCGCGGGCCCGCATTCCGGGGACGCTGACGCAGCTCAACGTGCGCGAAGGCGACGTGGTGCGTCAGGGGCAGGTCATCGGCGTGGTCGTCGACAACCGCGTCGGCCTAGAGACGGCGGCCTTCGGCGCCCAGGTCGCGGCCGCCGAGGCCGAAGCCGCGCGGGCCCGGGCCGACCTGGCGCGGATCCAGACCCTGTTCGACAAGGGCATTTACGCCCAGGCCCGCCTCGACCAGGCCCTCGCCGCCTCCCGGGCCGCGGACGCCCAGGTCCGGGCCGCCCGCGCGGTACGTTCCGCCAGCGCCGAGACGGGGGCCCAGGGCCGGATTCTCGCCCCGACCTCGGGCCGGGTGCTCACGGCCGACGTGCCCGCCGGCTCGGTGGTCAACGCCGGCCAGTCCGTCGCCACCATCACCGCCGGGCCGCTGGTCCTGCGGCTGGAACTGCCCGAAGCCCAGGGCCGGAACCTGCGCGTCGGCCAGCCGGTCGCCGTGTCCGGCGAAGACCTGCCCGGCGTGACCGGCGGCGTGATCGCCCAGGTCTATCCTGCCTCCACCGCTGGGCGAACCACCGCCGACGTCGCCGTCGACGGCCTCGCCAGCGACCGGGTCGGCCAGCGGGTCATCGTCCAGGTTCCCGTCGGCCAGCGGCGTGCGCTGGTGCTGCCGCGCCGCTTCGTCGCCACTCGCTACGGCATCGATTTCGTCCGCACCGTCGATCGCGCCGGCCGCGTCAGCGAGGCCCCGGTCCAGCTGGGCGGTCCTGTGACGGGAGACCGGGTCGAGGTGCTGTCGGGTCTGAAAGTCGGCGATGTCGTTCTTGCGCCGGAGCGCGCCCGATGAACCTCGGTCTCTCCGGGCGTCTCACGCGCGCCACGCTCAACTCGCCGCTGACCCTCCTCATGCTGCTGGCGGCCATCGCCGTCGGTCTGATGGCCGTGCTGTCGATCCCTCGTGAGGAGGAGCCCCAGATCAGCGTGCCCATGGTTGATATCAGCGTCGCCGCCCCCGGGCTCGGCGCCGCCGACGCCACGGAACTGGCGGCCAAGCCGCTGGAGGCGATCGTCCGCAGCGTCGACGGCGTCGAGCACGTCTACACTCAGGTGCGGGACGACCAGGTGATGGTCACCGCCCGCTTCGAGGTCGGCTCCGACCCCGACGACGCTGCCGTGCGGGTCCATGAAAAGGTCCGCGCCAACTACGACGCCATTCCGGTCGGAGTGTCCGAACCCCGGATTGTCACCCGAGGCATCAACGACGTCCCGGCCGTGGTGCTGACCTTGACGCCGCGAGTCGACGCGGCCGCCCGCTGGAGCGACCAGGCGCTCTACGACGTCGCCGCCCGGCTGCGCACCGAGGTCGGCAAGGTCGAGGACGTCGGCCTGACCTTCGTCGTCGGCGGCCGCCCCTCCGAGATTCGCATCGAGCCCGATCCGACCCGGATGGCCGCGCGCGGCGTGCCCCTGTCCTCGGTCCTCGAGACCGTGGCCCAGGCCAATCGCAGCTTCCCCGCCGGCGCCGTCCGCGAGCAGGGCCAGGCCCTGACCCTCCGCTCCGGCGAGCGGCTGGCCACGCCCGACGACGCCTCCCTGCTGACCGTCAGCTCCATGGCCGGCGAGCCCGTTTATCTGCGCGACGTGGCCACCGTCGTGCAGGCTCCGCGTGAGGACCAGGCCCGCGCCGCCCACTACGCCCGGGTCGGCGATGGCTGGAGCCGCACGCCTGCCGTCAGCCTGGCCGTGGCCAAGCGACAGGGCGCCAACGCCGTGGTCGTGTCCCACGCCGTCATGCAGCGGGTCGAGGCGCTGAAGGGCACTCTGATCC
>JBGTSL010000312.1:0-2964 GCA_041940325.1 Brevundimonas sp. | reverse complement strand
TGGCCGAGCCTTTGGTGGCGCGGCTGGGCTACTCGCTACAGGATGCAGGCGAATTTTTGCTGGCTGCCCGGCTTGCCCAGTCGATCGATGCCCATCACCTGGCGATCCTCATCGCGACGACAGCAGAGACGCGCGGCGTTGCCCTCGACTTGTTCAATTTTCCCAAAGATGGCCTGCCGCGTAACGGACAATTGGCGGATATCGACAATGCCGCCATCTACGCGATTGCGCGGCAAGAGAGCAAATTCGACGTCGACGCGGTTTCACGCTCCGGCGCGCGCGGACTAATGCAACTGATGCCGGGCACCGCCAAAGACGTGGCGCGGCGGACCGGGGTTGCACAGTTCGGCGACGATGGCGCGCATCTCGCCCTCGCGGGCCGGGCGGTGACGCCAGTAGTCGTTGAAGTCGGCGACGGCGAGGCGCAGGGCGTCGTTGCGCTCCTTGGTCGACATCGGCCGCTTGCCGTGGTCCGGCGCGGGCGAATGAGGCGGCGCCGAGGGAGCGTGGACCGAGACGATGGTGACGCTGGCGGCGGCGGCGGAGGAGGACGAGGCCGTGTGGCCGGTGTCGCCGGCGCCGTGCCCGTCGTGACCGTGCCCGGCGTCGGAGGCGGACGCCGGGGCGGGGTGATGGCCCCTCTCCTCGATCTCGCCCTTGAGAGCGGTGTCGAGCGCCCTGACGCGTTTGCCGAGCTCGCCGCCGAAGGCCAGGGTCTTGCCGAGGCGGGCCTTGAGCACCCGTTGCAGGTCGGAGGCGAGGGCCGGCAGGGCCTCGGTGTCGGCCTTCATGGCGGCCTTGGCCGCGTCGTTGATCGCCTCCCAGATGGCGTGGGCGGCGTCGGTCCGTTTCGCCCCCGCGCCCTGGCCGATCAGCCAGCCGACGAGGCCGGCGACGACCAGGCCGAGCAGGATCGCACCCCAGAACATCGGGTCGGCTCCGATCATGATGACCGGGTCGAGCGGGGCGCCGGCCGGATCGACGCTGGCGAAATCGTCGCTGTAGGACATGGCTCTCCCCGCTGATGCGACCGCCGTTCGCGGACGGCGCATCTTGCCCCGACGGCTCCGCTTGGCAACGGTAAAGGTTAACGGCGGCGCGGATTCGCCTGATACGGGAGGGGGATCAGTCGGGCGTGATCAGCGCCTTGGCCTCGGCCCCGGTGCGGGCCCCGACGTCGCGCACCTCGACCTCGACCGAAACGGCGCCTTCCGGGGCGTGGGCCCAGAGGTAGCGGCGCTCGATCTCGACCTCGCGGCCCGAGGGGGCGAAGCCGGTGAAGCTGTCGCCCCACGGGGTGATGGCCTTGATCTCGGGCCAGGCCAGCCCGCAGGCGGCGTCCAGCTCCTCCATGGCCATCAGGGAGAGCTCGTCGCGGGGATCGGGCGCTACAGCCATCGCCGCACCCGGGCGCGGTAGGCGTCGTAGTCGGCGCCGAATTTGGCGGACAGGTAGCGCTCCTCGCGCCGGATCACGAAGCGGTCGACGACGAGCAGGCAGGGGATCAGCAGGAGCAGGACGAGGACGCTGTCCATGGCGACGGCGAGGCCGACGTAGGTGATGGCGAAGCCGAGGTAGATGGGATTTCGGCTGAAGCGATAGAGGCCGTCGGTGGCGAGAACGGTGGAGGGCTTCCACGGCTCGACGGCGGTGCCGAGGCGGCGGAAATAGCCGGCCGCGGCGCCGTCCAGGAGCAGGCCGCCGATGATCAGCGGCAGGGAGACGATGCGGCGGGTCTGGGTCTCCATGCCGAAACCGAGTTTCAGCCACCGCGCCGTTTCGCCCAGTACCTCGGGGTTGGCGAAGCGGAAGATCGCCCAGCCGGCGAGCAGGAAGCCGATGTAGATCAGCGGCGGCGGAGCAATGACGCCGGGGATGTCGCGCCGGGTCTTCGTCATACGGTCTGGCCTTGCGGGGCGGTGAAACCGGAGGTCGGGGCGTCGCCGGTGTTGATGACTTCGGAGGGTTCGAAGATCAGCACCTCGGCCTCGTCGTCGGCGGCGGTGCGGTGCTCGACGCCCCGCGGCACGACGATGAACTGGCCGGGATCGAGGGTCTCGACCCGGTCGCGGAATTCGACCCGGAAGCGGCCCTTCCAGACGAGGAACATCTCCTCGGCGTCGGCGTGGCTGTGCCAGGGGAAGACGCCCTGCACCTTGACCAGACGCACGTCCTGGCCGTTCAGCCGGGCCGCGACGCGGGGCCGCCAGTGATCGGAGAAGGCCGCGAACTTCTCGGCCAGGTCGATGGTCGTTCCGGTGTTCACGGACGCAGTTCCTCGTCGCCGTAGATGGCCACGCGGGCGGGGGCGTCCGCCGAAACCGCGCCGCGGTACATGCCCGAGGTGTTGATGGCGAAGGCGGGGGTTCCGTCGGGGCCCATGACGATGACGCCGCCGTCGCCGCCGATCGAACCGACGTCGGCGATCTCGGCCTCGGCGGCGGACTGCACGTCGGCGCCGGCGGCGGTGCGATGGCAGATGTCGCGGGCGACGGTGGCGCGGATGAAATACTCGCCCGAGCCGGTGGCCGAGACGGCGCAGCCCTCGGCGTTGGAGGCGTAGGTGCCGGCCCCGATCACCGGCACGTCGCCGACCCGGCCCCAGCGTTTGGCGGTCATGCCGCCGGTCGAGGTTCCGGCGGCCAGCCGGCCCTGGCTGTCGAGAGCGACGGCGCCGACCGTTCCGAATTTGCGCTCGTTCAGCGGTGGAGCCGGGAGGTCGGCGGCGGCCTGAGGACCGGGCGCGCCTTCGGGACGGGCGGGGATCGGCTGGTTCTGGCTGCGCAGGGCGCTCTCCAGCCCGCGCCAGCGGCGCTCGGTGAAGAAGAAGGCCGGCTCAACCTGCTCCAGCCCGACCGAGGCGGCGAAGGCGTCGGCGCCGGGGCCGATCAGCATGACGTGGGGCGACCGCTCCATCACCGCGCGGGCGGCGGCGACGGGGTGACGGGTGGTGGTCAGGCCGGC
>JBGTSL010000311.1:0-2966 GCA_041940325.1 Brevundimonas sp. | reverse complement strand
TCGTCGAGGATCACGAACTCGGGCCGGTGCACGATCGAGGCGATCAGCTGCACCTTCTGGGACATGCCCTTGGACAGCTCCTTCATCTTCTTGCGCTTGGCCGCGCCCAGGCCTTGGGCGTCCAGCATCTCGCGGGCCCGCTTGCGCCCCTCGCCCGTCGGCAGCCCCTTCAGGGCGCCGAAGAAGGCGATGGCGTCGACCGGGGTCATCTTCTTGTAGAGGCCGCGCTCTTCCGGGAGGAAGCCGATCTGGTCGCGCACCTTGCGGCCGTCGTCGGCGCCGAGAATCGTGATCCGCCCCGCCGTCGCCGGCTGCAGGCCGAGGATCATGCGGATGGTCGAGGTCTTGCCCGCGCCGTTGGGCCCCAGGAAGCCGCAGATCGAGCCCTTCTCCACCTCGAAGCTGAGGTCGCGCACGGCCTGGAAATCACCGTATCGCTTGCTGACTCCGTCCAGCGTCAACGCCGCCGTCATGGGACCTCCTCCCGAAACCGTTTCAGGCGCATTGGTAGGTCTGTAAAGGGTGTTTGACAACACCGGGCCGGCCGCCATCCCTGCCTTTGTCATGAATTCCATGTCATGTTTCTGGGATAGACGTCGGCGAAAGCCCGCCGGAATCCTGAATGACCTACGATCTTCCGCCCTCGCCCGTCGCCCCGCACGCCGGATCCCGGTGGTGGAGCGCGAGCGCAAGCGCCGGCGTGGCGATCCTCGTGCTGGTCGGGTTGGCGATCTACCAGCCCGGCCTCGCCTGGCCGCTGCTCGCCGGCGCGGCTCTGGTCGCCGTCGCGGCCTGGCTGATGAACCGCCAGACAGCCCCGTCGGCCAGGGTCGATGACGGCGCGGTCGAGGCGGCGGCGGCCGGATCGACCCTGGACCCAGTCCTGCTGGAGAGCCTGTTCGAGGCGCTCGCGGACCCGGTGCTGGTGGTGTCGGGCGGCGAGCCGGACGACATCGCGGACCGCCGGGTCGAACTGGCCAACACCGCGGCGCGCGAGCTGTTGAGAGCCCCCCGCCAGGGCGGGCTGCTGGTTTCGGTCCTGCGCGAGCCCGCGGTCCTGGAAGCGGTGGACGAGGCTCTGTTTGGCGGCGTCGAACGGACCACCGACTACGCCGGGGTCGGGGCCCAGACCCGGCACTGGCGGGCGCTGACCCGGCCCCTCGCCGCCAACGGCGACCGGGCCCTCGCCCTGGTCGTGCTGCGTGACGAGACCGACGTCCGGCGCATGGAGTTGATGCGGGTCGACTTCCTCGCCAACGCCAGCCACGAACTCAGGACGCCGCTGGCCTCGCTGTCCGGATTCATCGAGACCCTGAAGGGGCACGCCCGCGAGGACCCCAAGGCGCGCGACAAATTCCTCGACATCATGGCGACCCAGGCGGAACGGATGGGCCGGCTGGTCGCCGACCTGCTGTCGCTGAGCCGGATCGAGCTGAACGAGCACGTCCCGCCCTCGGGCAAGGTCGATCTGGCCCGGGCGACATCCGACGTCATCGACGCGGTCAGCGTGCTGTCGGCCGACCGGCAGGTGCGGATCGTGATGGAGGGTCCGGAGACGGGGGCTCCCGTTCACGGCGATCGCGACGAGATCGTGCAGGTGGTCCAGAACCTGATCGACAACGCCATCAAATACTCGCCCACCGGCGGGGCGGTCGAGGTTCTCGTCCAGCCGGAAGTCACGCTGGAGCAGGCCTCGGCCCCCTGGTCGGGCGGCAACCGGGGAGACGGGGCGACGCGGCTGCCGCTGGTCACCCCGGATCGCGAGCCGGGCCTGCGCTACGCCGCCGTCACCGTGCGCGACCAGGGGCCGGGCATGGCCCGCGAGCACCTGCCCCGCCTCACCGAGCGGTTCTACCGGGTAGAGGGCCAGAAGAGCGGCGAGCGGTCCGGCACCGGACTGGGGCTGGCCATCGTCAAACACATCGTCAATCGCCACAGGGGCGGGCTGACGGTCGAGAGCGCGCCCGGCAAGGGCGCGAAATTCACCGCCTATTTCCCCCTGGCGGCCCCCAGGGGCGCGGCCGTGACGCGTGACGGCCGGATGACGACGGGCCGCCGGTCGTAACAGAACTGTCACGCGGCCGTCGTAATCCGCTGACCATTCACGGGCAGGTTCCGCCGCGAACGAGGGGGCCGCCCCCGGTCGTTCCGATTCCCGGTTCCGGACCCGCATGACCTGGCTTTTCCTGCCGATCCTGATCGTCGCATCCGTCGCCGCCTGGTTCGGCGCGGGCGCGCTGGCGCGGCGTCGGCAGCAGGGCGTCCGGGCGCATTCGCGGCCTGCCCAATTCGGGGCCTGGGCGCTGATCTGGACCGCGGTCCCGGCGCTGGCGGTGCTGATCGCGGCGGCGGTGCTGGGTCCGACCATCGAGAACAGCCTGATCATCGCAGGCGCGCCCGAGGCCGTGAGCGAACTGGAGCCGCTGCGCCGCGGCGCCTTCTTCGCTGACGCCCGGGCGGTCGGCGCCGGCCAGCCGGCGACCCAGATCTGGGCCGCGCCCTATGCCGGGCTGCTGCCGGCCGAGGGCGCGCGCGTGGCCGGGATCGGCCGCATGCTCGACCTCGGGGGCGTGGTGCTGGCCGCCTTGGCGGCGCTGCTGGGAGCCCTGTTCGTATTCAGCCGCATCCGGCCCGACATGCGGGCCCGCAACCGGGTCGAGGGCTGGGTCGTCGGCCTTCTGTTCGCCAGCTCGGCCGTGGCGGTTCTGACCACCGTGGGGATCATCGCCTCGCTGGTGTTCGACTCGCTGCGTTTCTTCGCCTCGGTGCCGATCCTGGAGTTCCTGTTCGGGACCCAGTGGAGCCCGCAGACGGCGATCCGCGCCGACCAGGTCGGATCGACCGGAGCCTTCGGCGCCCTGCCGCTGTTCGCCGGCACCTTCCTGATCATGCTCATCGCCATGGTCGTGGCCGCGCCGGTCGGACTGTTCGCGGCCATCTATCTGTCGGAGTACGCCGGGCCGGTG
>JBGTSL010000310.1:0-2976 GCA_041940325.1 Brevundimonas sp. | reverse complement strand
TTCGACGAACGAGGCCGCGAGCGACAACCCCAGGCCGGTCCCCTGCCCCGGTTCCTTGGTGGTGTAGAACGGCTCGAACACCCGGGCGGCGACCTCGGCGCTCATGCCAGAACCCGTGTCGGAGACGCGAATCTCGGCGAACCTGGCCGCCTCGCCTCCTGTGCGCAGGGCGCGGATCGTGAGCACCCCGTCGCTGTCCATGGCGTCGCGGGCGTTGACCGCGAGGTTCAGCAGGGCGGTTTCCAGATGGGTCGGATCGACCAGGGCGTGCAGCGGCTCGGCGCCCAGCTCCAGCTCTATCGCCACGCCCTCGCCGACCGCCTGCTTCATCAGGGGCGCGAAGTCGCGGATCAGGCCGTTCAGGTCGACGACGCTCGGGTTCAGCTGCTGCCGCCGGGAGAAGGCCAGCAGTTGCCGCGTCAGGGTCTGGCCCTTGTCGGCCGCGGCCCGGATCGCTGTCAGATGCTTGACCACATTGGGCTGGTCCTCGATCCGCCGCAGCAGGATGTCCGCATTGCCGAGCACGACGGTCAGCAGATTGTTGAAGTCGTGCGCCACGCCACCGGTCAGCTGGCCGACCGCCTCCATCTTGCGCGCCTGGGTCAGCTGTTCCTCGAGATGCCGGCGCTCCGTCACGTCCAGCAGGGTGCCGAGGATCTGGCTCTCCCCGTCCTCGTCCACCGTCCAGACGCCCTGATCGAGAAACGAGCGGTATTCGCCGTCGGCGCACATCCAGCGGTATTCGCAGGCATAGGCCCCGGTCTCGGAGGCCTTGATCAGGCAGTTGACCACGCCCTCGACATCGTCCGGATGGATGCGGCCGAGGCCGATTTCCGGCTCCTCGACGAACCGGTGCGGTTCGAAGCCGGTCAGGGGCATGATGCTGTCGCTGACGAACCGGGCTCCGAACGGATGCACGCTGGTCCGCGCGGTGAAGACCACCGGCAGCGACTTCAGAATGGCGTCCTGCCGCTCGCGGGCGGTCCGCAGGGCCAGCTCCGCCGCCAGCTTCTCCTCGCTGATGCGGGCGTTCTCCTCGAGCAGGGCGGACCGTTCCTCGCCTTGCCGGCGCACCTCGAGGGTCTTGAGATGCAGGTCGGCGAGGATGGCCACCTTCGAGCGCAGGATGAAGGGATCGACCGGCTTGAACACTACGTCCACCGCCCCGACCGAATAGGCCTGGAAGATATGGGACTCGTCGCGGAACACCGCCGTGACGAAGACGATCGGCGTGTCGCGGGTGCGCGGATGCTCGCGGATCAGCCGCGCCGTCTCGTAGCCGTCCATGCCCGGCATGTGCAGGTCCAGCAGGATGACCGCGAACTCCTGGGCCAGCAGCAGCCGCAGCGCCTCCTCGCCCGAGCGCGCCACCACCAGCTCGTGGCCGAGCACCTCGAGCGCCTCGGAGGCCGCGAAGGCGTTGCGCTCGTCGTCGTCGACGATCAGCACGCGGGCCTGCAGCGGCGCGGCGGCGGCGGGCGTCTTGCTGCGAGATTTGCCCATCAGGCATCCGCCGGGACGCGGGGCGGCGGGGCGTCGGCCAGGCGCTGCGCGTCGGAGCGCTGGATCGACACCCGCATCACCGAGATCAGATAGTCGATGTCGACCGGCTTGGAGACGTAGTCCGAGGCGCCGGCCTCGATGCATTTCGACCGGTCGCCCTTCATCGCCTTGGCGGTGACGGCGATGATCGGGAGGTCGGAGAACCGGCCGATCGAGCGGATCTCCCGGATGGTCTCGTAGCCGTCCATGTCCGGCATCATGATGTCGACCAGGGCGATGTCGATCTCGGGATGCTGGCGCAGCAGATCGAGCCCGGCGCGACCGCTCTCGGCGTAATGCAGATCGACCCCGAACTCCTCCAGCGCGCTGGCCATCGAAAAGATGTTGCGGATGTCGTCGTCGATCACCAGCGCGGTCCGTCCGGTCAGGATGGCGTCCTCCTTGCGCGTCTGGGCCAGGGTCGCGCGCGCCTGTTCCGACAGCCGGTCCGTCGGCGCGTGCAACAGCAAAGTGGCTTGCTCGAGCAGTTGTTCCGGCGTCCGCGCCAGCCGCGCCCGGCCGGCGAAGACCGCCAGCCGCAGCCGGCGCTCGTCCGCCGCGTCCAGCCCGTCCGCGGCATAGACCAGAACGGGACGGTCCACGGTCTTGAGGAAGTCGAGCAGCGCCGGCGTGGGCGTGTCGGCGGCGTCCACCACGAGGCTGTCGGCGGCCTTGAGCTTCGCCCGCGCCAGGCCCTTCAGGCTGTCGACGCGGGTCACCGATCGGAAGGCCGTCTTCAGGCTCGCCGCCGCCGGACCGCCCGACCCGACGAACACCAGCCGTCTGTCGGCGGCAGACATCAGCGAGCGCACTTCGTCGAGCCTGGCCGCCACCGCCTCGCGGTCGACCGGCTTGGCGGTGAAGCCGAAGGCCCCGATGGCGAGGCCCAGCGGAGCCTGATCGTCGGCCGAGATGACGTGCACGGGGATGTGCCGCGTCTCCGGGGTCCGCTTCAGCAGGTCCAGCAGCGCCAGGCCGTCCATGTCCGGCAGGCCCACATCCAGCAGAATCGCTTCCGGCGTGTAGCGCCGCGCGAGCGAGGCGACGGCGACGCCCTGCTGGGTGATGACGCCCTTGAAGCCGCGATCGTGCGCCAGCGACAGCAGGATCGAGGCGAAGCGCGGATCATCCTCGACGATCAGGATCACCGGCTCCCCCGGGGCGAGGCTGTCCCGGTCGTCGCTGACCGTTTCGACCGTTTCGGCCTCCTCCTCGACCGGCAGGGTGCGGACGGTGACGGCCTTGCCCGCGTCCCGGCCGTCCGTGCCCGCGGCGGCGACGGGGCTGAAGTTCAACGGCAGATACAGGGTGAAGGTCGAGCCCTTGTCCGGCTCGCTCTCGACCTTCAGTTCGCCGCCCAGGGTGCGGGTGATCTCCCGGCTGATCGACAGGCCCAGGCCGGTGCCGCCGTATTTGCGGCTGGTCGTGCCGTCG
>JBGTSL010000309.1:0-2984 GCA_041940325.1 Brevundimonas sp. | reverse complement strand
CCGTCCACGAGGATGGTGTCGAGGCCCAGCTGGCCGCAGCGGATGCCCGCGACATAGCCGCCGGTGCCGGCGCCGATGATGAGAACTTTGGTGGTGAGGGTCTGGGTCATGGGTCTTGTTTCAGCTCAGCATAGCGGCGGAGGACGCGTTCCGAGTCTGGAGCGCCGTCAACTAGGATGATGAAGTCCCAAGGCGCCTCAACGTGCTCAGGGCGACCGATAAGGGTCACGGCGAGACCGTTCCGGACGAGCGGCAGATCGGCATACTCGCCTTCCAGATCGATCGCCGGGTGCAGATTGCCCCGAGCGCAATTGGCGAAGTACTGCCAAGGGATGACGAGGCGGTCCGGTGCACCGTGCCCTTCCAGAGTCTCAGTCCGTCGGATGAGCATGGTCGTCTCGCCATAGGGGTCATGGCGAAGGTCTTCGATCACGCCTCGGTAGCGGAGGGTGGCTTCGAGAAGCTGCTGGTCCTCGTACTCGAAGCGGCGTTCGTAGAAGTCGGGAGCCGGGACGCAAGCCAAGGCGGGGCTCGCGATCGCTGCCGCTGAGATCAACAGCAGGGGGGTGAGCCAAGCCCTCACCGCCCTCACCCCATCCACAGCGTCGCGGGATGCTCCAGCAGACCCTTGATGCGCTGCACGAAGACCGCCGCGTCGTGGCCGTCGACGATGCGGTGATCGAAGCTGGAGGACAGGTTCATCATCTTGCGCACGACCATCTGGCCGTCCCTCACCACGACCCGCTCCTGGATCTTGTTGGGGCCGACGATGGCGACCTCGGGGTGGTTGATGATGGGGGTGTGGGTGATGCCGCCGAGCGTGCCCAGCGAGGTGATGGTGATGGTCGAGCCGCTCAGCTCTTCCCGCTTGGCCGAACCGGACTTGGCGGCGCCGGAGACGCGGGCGATTTCGAGGGCGGTGTCGTACGGATCGCGCGCCTCGGCGTGGCGGACCACCGGCACCATCAGGCCGTTCGGCGTCTGGGCGGCGATGCCCAGATGGACCGGGGCGTGCTGGGTCAGGACGCCGGCTTCGTCGTCATAGGTGGCGTTGATCTGGGGCTGGTCGCGCAGGGCGACCACGATGGCGCGGGCGATGAAGGGCAGGACGTTCAGCTTGGGCTGATCCTTGGACTTCGTCGCGTTCAGATGGGCGCGCAGCTCCTCCACCGCCGTCATGTCGATTTCCTCGACATAGGTGATGTGGGGAATGCGGCGCACGCTCTCGGCCATCTTCTCCGCGATCTTGCGGCGCAGGCCGATGATGCGGGTTTCGGTGACGCCCTCGGCCTTGGCGTAGATGGAGGACGCGGACGATCCGGAGGCGGACGATCCGTGGGAGCCGCTGGCAAGGTAGGCGTCGAGGTCGCCGTGCTCGATGCGGCCGGCCGGGCCGGAGCCGGGGACGAACTGCAGCTCGACGCCCAGATCGCGGGCGCGCTGGCGCACGGCCGGGGAGGCGAGGGGGCGTTCACCGCGGGTGGAGAGGGCGCGGGTCTTTGAGCCCCCCTCCCCCGCTTCGCGGGTGCTCCCCCCGGCGGGGGGAGACCTGGGAGCGGGCGGCTGCGGCTTTATTCCTCCCTCGTCGGGGGAGGGGGACCGCGAAGCAGTGGAGGGGGCGGGAGCGGCCGCGGCGACCGCCTGATTGCCCTTGCCCTCGACATTGAACGACACCAGCGGGCCGCCGACGGCGATCTGCTGCCCCGCGTCGCCGTGCAGGGCGACGACGCTTCCGGCGACGGGCGAGGTCAGTTCGACGGTGGCCTTGTCGGTCATCACGTCGGCGATGATCTGGTCCTCGGCGACCGTGTCGCCGACCGAGACGTGCCAGCCCACCAGTTCGGCCTCGGCGGTGCCTTCGCCCACGTCGGGGAGTTTGAAGACGTAGTTGGCGCCGGAGACTGGCGCGGTTGGGCCCCCCTCCACCGCTTCGCGGTCCACCTCCCCCGAGGGGGGAGGACTGGCGGCGGCGCGGTCTTCCCCCTCCGGGGGGAGTACCGGCGAAGCCGGGGAGGGGGGCGCTTCGGCGGCCGCATTCCCCGCCCCCTCGACCTCGAACTCCACCAGGGGCGAGCCGACGGCGAGTTGCTCGCCGGGCTGGCCGTGGGCGGCGGTGACCTTGCCGGCGACCGGGCTGGTCAGTTCGACGGTGGCCTTGTCGGTCATGACGTCGGCGACGATCTGGTCCTCAGCGACCGTGTCCCCGACCTTGACGTGCCAGCCGACCAGTTCGGCCTCGGCGGTGCCTTCGCCCACGTCGGGCAGTTTGAAGACGAAACGACCCATCTTAACGACCTCCCGACATGACGGATTTCAGGGCCGTGGCGACCCGTTCCGGACCGGGGAAATATTCCCACTCGAAGGCGTGCGGATAGGGGGTGTCCCAGCCGGTCACCCGCGCGATCGGCGCCTCGAGGTGGTAGAAGCAGCGCTCCTGCACCAGGGCCGAGAGCTCGCCGCCGAAGCCGGAGGTTTTCGGGGCCTCGTGGACGATGACGCAGCGGCCGGTCTTCTTCACGCTGGCCTCGATGGTCTCGATGTCCAGCGGCACGAGGGTGCGCAGGTCGATGACCTCGGCGTCGACGCCGGCGTGCTCGGCGCCCGCCAGCGACACCCAGACCATGGTCCCGTAGGCCAGGATGGTGACGTCGGCGCCTTCCTTCATCACCCGCGCCTTGCCGATCGGCTCGACGTATTTGCCGGTCGGGACCTGGGCCAGGGCCTGGGCCTTCCACGGGCTGACCGGCTTCTGGTGCCAGCCGTCGAAGGGGCCGTTGTAGAGGCGTTTGGGCTCGAAGAAGATGACCGGGTCGTCGTCCTCGATGGCCGCGGTCAGCAGGCCCTTGGCGTCATAAGGGGTCGAGGGGGCGGCGACCACCAGGCCCGGGACGTGGGTGAACCAGGCCTCCAGGCTCTGGCTGTGCTGCGCCGCCATGCGGATGCCGCCGCCCTGAGGGCCGCGGATGACCAGCGGTACGGTCGGG
>JBGTSL010000308.1:0-2998 GCA_041940325.1 Brevundimonas sp. | reverse complement strand
TTGGGGCCACCAGATCAGGTCGTACGTGTTGCAGCCCTATCAGATGGTCAAGGACCTGCGCACCAACGTCGAGACGTCTGACACGCAAGGGGTGCTGGACGGCGACCTCGACCCGTTCATGGGGGCGGCGCTGGCGGCCCGGGTCGGCGAGACGCGGGGGAGCACCGTGGAATAGAAAAAGGCCCCGGAGCGATCCGGGGCCTTTGTCCTTCAGGCCGCGAAGATCAGGCCGAAGGCTTCATGTCGATAACCTGCGGGCGGTCGTCGCCGTGGGGCGGCGCGCTGCTGGCGGCGGCGGTGGAGGGCCTGGGCGCGGCGGCGGGCGCCTCGCGGCGGCCCTGCAGGACCCGGCCCTGGAAATAGGCGCCGATGTCGATCGACAGCTGTTCGGCGGTGATGTCGCCGTCGACGTAGGCGGTGGCGATCAGCTTGACCTGCTTGCCCGAGACATTGCCGACGATGCGGCCGCGGACCTCGACATAGTCGGCCGAGACGCCGCCCTCGACGGCGCCGGTCTCGCCGACGATGAGGCGGCCGACGCGCACGTCGCCCTTGATGGCGCCGTCGATCTGCAGGTCGCCTCCGCCGGAGATGTTGCCGTCGAACTGGAGGTCCGAGGACAGGGTGGACAGGCCGCGCGAACTGACCGGCGAGGCCCCCCCGCGGGCGGGGGCGGCCGACGGGGCCGGGGCGCCCGGGGTCGGCAGGTCGGGCAGCGGCGGAATGGCCGAGCCGGTGTCGGAGCGGGGCTGCGGGGCGGGGGATTTAGTCTTGTTGAACAAGTTGGTCTCCGGCTCTCATGAAGCGGGCGGGGTTTTGCGGACGGCCGTTCATCCACACCTCGTAGTGCAGGTGAACGCCGGTGGAGCGTCCGGTCGTGCCCATGGCCCCGATGCGCTGGCCCAGCGCGACGCGCTGACCGGGGCGGACGGCCATGGAGTTCAGGTGGGCGTAGCGCGTCTTGAAACCTCGGCCATGGTCTATCTCGACGGTGTTGCCATACCCTGAACGGACGCCGACGAAAGACACGATCCCGGGAGCGGGCGCGCGGATCGGGGTGTTGAGCGGGGCCGCGAAATCCTGGCCCTGATGCAGGGCGGGGCGGCTGTTGAACGGATCGAAGCGGACGCCGAAGCCGGAGGTGGTGCGGGCCGTGGTCGGGCGATGGAAGGGCATGCCCTCGGCCGCGTCGGCCAGTTTGCGCATGTCGGACAGGTTGTCGGCGGCGCTGCGGATGCGGACCGCGAAGGCCTCATCGACATCGAGGATGGCGGCCAGGGCGCGGGGATCGCGGGCCTCGACCAGCGGGCCGCCGAGGCCGGCGCCGCTGGCCGGAGCATAGGCGGACGGGTTCAGGCCGGCGAGGCGGAAGGCGAGACGCAGCCGTTCGGCGCGGGTGTGGGCCACGGACTCGGCGCGGTCGATCAGCCGCTCCTGATCCATGCGCACCGCCACCATCCGTTCCACCGGCGAGTGCTCGTCGGGATCGAGGGTCGGGGCGGGCGTCAGGGCGGCCTGGGCCCCGTCGACGCCGCGGAACATGCCCATCACCTGGGTCAGGGCGGCGTGGCGGCGCTCGACCATCTGGGCCATTTCGTCGAGCGAGCCGGTGGTGGCGGTCATGCGCACCACGGCGCTGTCGAGGCGGGCCTGGAGATCGGCGTTGAGGCGTTCGGAGGCGGCGCGGGCGCGGGCCACGGTGCGGTCGGCCTGGCTCTGCATGATCAGGTCGAGGGCGAAGCCGCCCGAGGCCACCAAGCACCAGCCGCCGAGCAGGACGGCGGCCGCGGCGCCGAACGCCTGGCGGCCGGGGGTCAGGGCCCATGCCCGGACCTCGTCGCCATCCCGCAGATACAGATATCTGGTCGGAAACCATCGACCCATCAGAGACTTTCGTTCAGTCGTCTGGTTCGTCATTACGCTACGCCCCCACGCACGGCAGGCGTTATGCGCCAGTCGGGCCGCTGGGGACAAGTCTGTTCACGACTTGTTAACCATCCTTGAGGGCGTTCACGCGAACTTCGACGGTATTCGGCGCCATTCTTCGCCTGTCAGGCGAAACCGCGAATCTTTGAAACCGCCGTTACATCTCGGGAAGGGCAGATTCGCTCCGCCTTCAGAGGGAGCGGACGGCGTCCAGCACTTCGGCGGCGTGGCCCTTGACCTTGACCTTGCGCCAGACGCGGCGGACGAGGCCGGCGCCGTCGATCAGGAAGGTGGCGCGCTCAATGCCCATGTAGGTGCGGCCGTACATCGACTTCTCGACCCAGACGCCGAAGGCTTCGGTGACGTCGCCGGGCTCGTCGGAGGCGAGGACGACCTTGAGGTCGTATTTGGCCTTGAAGCGGTCGAGCTTCTTCACCGGGTCGCGCGAGACGCCGATCACGGTCGCGCCGGCGGCGGCGAAGTCGCCGGCCAGGACGGAGAAGTCCTGGCCTTCCGTGGTGCAGCCGGGAGTGTCGGCCTTGGGGTAGAAGTACAGCACGAACGGCTCGCCCTTGAGGGCGGCGGAGGAGACGCGGCCACTGTCGCTGGTCGCCATGTCGAAGGCTGGGGCCTTCGTGCCTTCGGTGATGTCGGTCATACGGGCTCTCAGACGGGACGGACGAGGACGATCTTCTTCTTGCCGGCGGCCAGTTTGAAGACGCCGTCGGCGTTGACGTCGGCGGCCTCGATCAGGCGGGCGCCGTCGGCGATGGCTTCGTCGTTGAGGCGCAGGCCGCCGCCCTCGGCGAGCCGGCGGGCCTCGCCGTTCGAGGCGGTCAGGCCGGCGCGCGCAGCGACGGCGGCGATCATGGCGCCGATGACTTCACCCTGCGGGATCTCGACAGTCGGCAGGTCGGCGGAGAGTTTGCCCTGTTCGAAGGCGGCCTCGGCGGCGCCGCGGGCGTGGGCGGCGGCGTCGGCGCCGTGCAGCATGGTGGTCGCCGCGTCGGCAAGGGCTTTCTTGGCGTCGTTGATCCCGGCGCCGGGCAGGGCCTCGAGCCGGGCGATCTCG
>JBGTSL010000307.1:0-3018 GCA_041940325.1 Brevundimonas sp. | reverse complement strand
GCCAAGATCGCCGGCTCCAAGGAGATCATCCCCTCGCGCATGAACTTCGTGGACGTGGCCGGCCTGGTCCGTGGCGCCTCCAAGGGCGAAGGCCTGGGCAACCAGTTCCTGGCCAACATCCGCGACTGCGACGCCGTGGCCTTCGTCGCCCGCTGCTTCGTCGACGACGACATCACCCACGTCGAGAACCGCATCGACCCGGTCTCCGACCTGGAGATCATCGAAACCGAGCTGATGCTTGCAGACCTCGAAAGCCTCGAGAAGCGCGTCGTCAACATCGAGAAGCGGGCCAAGGGCGGCGACAAGGAGGCCCAGCAGACGCTGCGCCTGATCAACATGGCGCTGACGCCGCTCCGCGCCGGCAAGCCGGCCCGGGTGGTCCAGGTCGACAAGGAAGACCTCAAGGCCTGGCACATGCTGCAGTTGCTGACCTCGCTGCCGGCCCTCTACGTGGCCAACGTCGACGAGGCCTCGGCCGACAAGGGCAATGAGCTGTCCGACCTGGTCGCGAAGCGCGCGGTCGCGGACAACGCCAAGGCGGTGGTGATCTCCGCGAAGATCGACTCCGAGCTGGCCGTGCTCGATCCGGAGGAGCAGGCGGAATTCCTCGAGAGCATGGGGCTCGAGGAGCCGGGTCTGAACCGCCTGATCCGCGAGGCTTACGCCCTGCTGGGCCTGCAGACCTATTTCACGGTCGGGCCCAAGGAGGCCCGCGCCTGGACCATACCCATTGGCGCCACCGCGCCGCAGGCGGCCGGCGTGATCCACACCGATTTTGAGAAAGGCTTCATCCGCGCCGAAACCATCGCCTACCCCGACTTCGTCGCCCTCAACGGGGAACAGGGCGCGAAGGAAGCAGGGAAGATGCGGGCCGAGGGCAAGGGCTACGTCGTCAAGGACGGCGTCGTGATGCATTTCCTGTTCAACGGCTGACGTTCACCTCGTCGGCGTGTCTTCCAGCGTCGTGCATTTCGTCAGGTTGACCACGGCGTTGTCCCGGTTCAGCCACGTCAGCCGCAGGGTCTGCCCCGTCACGCCCATCCGGACCCGCTCATTGGAAACCGCGCCTTCGGCGGTGCAGGTCAGGTCAGCCTCGTAGCCGTCGGAGACCTGATTGATCGAGGCGATGGCGCAGCTGTTCTCGTAGCCTTCGAAACGGGTGGTGGTGATCTCGATCGGCCGTTCCGCGCCCGTCGTATTCGGGCACCATGAGACGTCGGCGGCCCAGCGGCCGACGAAGTTTCTCGGCCCGGCTCCGGGAAGGGACGGGCCGGCGCCTGGCGGAGGGACGGTCGGATCGATCGCCGCGCCGGGTGTTTCGATGGGCTCTGCAGGTTCGACGGGCGAATTTTGTTCGCCGGGGTCGCAGGCCGAGACGGCGAGGGCGGCGAGCAGGCTGAGGGAAATCCGGGTCATGAAAGCGATAACGTTGACGGAGGCGGTCGGCTCCCGGCCGCTCGCCCCGATCACGAATTCGCGGCCACGCTTGCATCCCTCGCCAGTATTTGCGACCCGTTCTTCTGTGTCGAGAACAAGGGGGTGTCCCGGATGACTCAGAACACCAATCCATGGGCAACGCAGATCGATCCGCTGGCGCAGGACGTCGCCGCGGTGCTCAAGCGCATGGGCGGCTCGGCGCATCAGAAGGACGTGGTCCAGTGCGTCGCGGCGATGAAGCGGCAGCGCGGCGAGACCGTCGCCCAGGATCTGACCAACCGGATCGTCGAGGTGTTCGAGCGATATCGCGACCTGTTCTTCCGGCCGTTCGGCGAAGGCTCGATGCGGTGGGCGCTGCAGCCGGGCGTGGCCTGATCCTATCGAACTGACCGCGAAGGCCCGCGACGAGAGATCGTCGCGGGCCTTGCTGTTTCCGGCGAGCCTTGTCGCCGTTGTCGCTGATATCGACCATGTCTCCGGCCGCGATGTCTCGGATGTCGCGGCCGGAATGTATTGGACTCAAGACGCCTAGAACCGGCGGACGAAGCTGAGGCCGTAGGTGTCGACCTCGCCGCCGTCATCCTGGAAGTCGCGACGGGTCCAGTCGGCGCGGAGGCCGTTGCGGCCGTCGAAATACCAGTTCGCGCCGGCGCCGTAGTTCAGGCTTTCGCCGTCCTCGGTAGCGGAAAAGCCGGCGACGTCGGCCTTGATGGAGGTTGTGCCGTAGCCGACCCGGCCGAACAGTTCGAGGTTCGGCGACACCGGGACCTTGGCCACGCCGTAGACGGCGGCGTCATACTCATGCTCGAGCGAGCCGTCGACGCCGGCGATGGTCAGGTCCTCGTCCTTGACCCCGATCGAGGCTTCGCCCTCGATGCCGAAATTGCGGGTGAAGTCGTAGCCGAGGCGGCCGGTGATCGCGCCCAGATCGCCGTCGTCGGCGTCGAGGTGGGTATAGCCGAGCGAGCCGGTGACCGGCGAGGCCGGATCCTGGGCCATCGCCGGAGCGGCGATTAAAGTAAGAGCGGCGGTTGCGAGAAGAACGTTACGCATAGTTTCTGTACCCTCTAGATGTGGTCACTTCTGCGGTGACCAGCCCCATCCAGCGGAGACAGAAATGGGTGGCGTCTGCCGGCGTTCCAGCCGCTGACGACGACTGATTTCAGACTGTGGGCAGCCTGACACAGACGACGGTACGCCAATCGTGACCTTATCGTGTTCTTCTTTTGGCGGCGCGGTTGCTTAGCGATCCTTCTCCCGTTCCGTGCCCGCACGTGTATCGAGGGCGGCCTGGGCGGCGGCGAGGCGGGCGATGGGGACGCGATAGGGCGAGCAGCTGACGTAGCTGAGGCCGACGCGTTCGCAGAAGGCGATGGACGCGGGGTCGCCGCCGTGTTCGCCGCAGATACCCATCTTGATATCCGGCCGCGCCGCCCCGCCGCGTTCGGCGGCGATGCGGATCAGGTCGCCGACGCCGTCCTGGTCGAGGCGGACGAAGGGGTCGGTCTCGAAGATGCCCTTGTCCATATAGGCCTGCAGGAACCGGCCGGAATCGTCCCGGCTGATGCCGAAGGTCGTCTG
>JBGTSL010000306.1:0-3030 GCA_041940325.1 Brevundimonas sp. | reverse complement strand
CCCCGATCGACGCATGCGTGGCACCCGGGCCACGCGTCACCATGACGACGCCCGGCTTGCCGGTCAGCTTGCCGTAGGCCTCGGCCATGTTGGCGGCGCCGGCCTCGTGGCGGCAGGCGATGACCTGAATCTTGTCACGCACGTCGGCGAGGGCGTCGAGCACCGCCAGATAGCTCTCGCCCGGCACGCAGAAGACCCGGTCGATGCCGTTCATGACGAGGGTTTCGACGAGGCGGCGGGCGGCGGTGTTCGCGGGCTGGGTCATGGAGCAGCGGTTAGCAGACGGCCGAAACCTTGGCCATGCAACCCGACGGCCGCGACTGGCGTTACAGCCACGCTTTCCACCCCAGGGGACAACCCATGAAGAAGATCATCGCCCTCGGCCTCGTCGCCGCCGCCCTCGCGGTCTCGGCCTGCAACACCGTCGCCGGCGTCGGCCGCGACGTTCAGGCCGCGGGCTCGGCCGTGGCGTCGGGCGCCGAAAGCGCCAAGCGCTAGGCTTGTCATCCCGGACGCCGCGCAGCGGCGATCCGGGACGGGACGGCGTGCGCCCCTCTGACGAACCTCCCGGAAATCGCGGCGCGATTGTCCGGGAGCCGGGTCGCCATCGCGCCCGGTTTGACCCCGTTTCCCGGACAGCGGCTGGCGCCGCTTCCGGGAGGAGAGGGTTTCATGCCCGTTCCGTCCCCGATCTCCCCCCGGCTTTCGCCGGGGTTCGTCGGGGATGACAAGGTCTGGTGTTGGACGGTGGTTGGGGGCAGGTCGCCTATCGGCCCAACGGCGGACGTCTCAAACTACCGCGATGGGTGGAACGCGGACATAGACGAGGAAGCTGGTAGGCTGACCGCCATACAATAACGGCGCGAGGGACTGTGTTGATCAAGTCAGCAATAGCCGCGACAGCCATGCTTTCAGCATTGGCAATCAGCCCCGCGCACTCGCAATCGGCCACCGGGGAAGAATTCCTACGCGGCAGGCAGTTTGCCGAGCTCTCCGTTCGAGGAGCTTTCGGCAGTCCGACAGAAGACTGGTCCTTTTTTTTCTTCTCGACGCCATCGGGCGGGAACGGGCGGGCAAGCCACTACGCAGTACGGCGTTCTGATCCGAGCGCCGGCGTCCTTTGGACCGATACCACCAAGTGTGAGCCTCTGGTCGACGTAATCGCCAGTATGGAAGCCATGCCATCGCCATCCATCTCGATCCCCGGACGATTCCGCGCCACCCCGCCGCCGCCGCCGGTCTACGACGGCGTGCACTATCACTTGAGCTTTGGCTATGCGGCGTGGAATGAGGCGGCAGGCAATCTGACTTTCGGTGGGAACGTCGACAGTCCTCTGGCTGATTGGCACCGCGCGACTTCCGCCAACTTGGATGGCTGCTGGTCCCATTCACCGCCAAGCAGCGGTGACGTCCGTTAAGGGGTCGAGAGCGGCCATTGGCTTCCACCTGAAGACCGGATTTGCCTGCCTCTCCCCGTCATCCTCGGGCTTGACCCGAGGATCAGACCGTCCGGCGCTCGGTGACGGCGCTTGCGGTCACAGGCGTCGGGCCGTCTCCGTCGCACAGCCCGGCCCCACGTCTGATCCTCGGGTCACGCCCGAGGATGACGGTTGGGGGGTGAGCGTCAGTAGCTGACGCCGGTCAAGTAGAGGCCGTCCGATGGCGCCACCGGGCCGCACGCCGCGCGGTCCTTCGCCTCCAGCGCCCGCGCCACGTCCTCGACCGCCCAGCGACCCTGGCCGACCTCGGCGAGGGTGCCGGTCATGGAGCGGACCTGGCGGTGCAGGAAGCTGCGGGCCTCGAACTGCAGATAGATCTCGTCGCCGTTGCGGAAGATGCGGGCGACGTCCAGCGTCTTCACCGGCGATTTCGACTGGCAGTTCACATCGCGGAAAGTGGTGAAGTCGTGCAGGCCGACCAGGGCCTGCGCGGCTTCCTGCATGGCCTCTTCGTCCATCCGCTTGCGGATGTGCCAGACCCTGCCCCTGTCGAGGGCCGGCGGCCCGGCCCGGTTGAGAATGCGGTAGAGGTAGCGCCGCCCCGTGGCCGAGAAGCGGGCGTGCCAGTCGGGATCGGCCTCGACGCAGTGCAGCACCGAGACCGCCTCGCCGACCATGTGGGCGTTGAGGGCGTTCATCACCGTCTGCGCCGGCCAGGCCTTCTCGAGATCAACGCCGATGACCTGACCGGTGGCGTGGACGCCGGTGTCGGTGCGGCCGGCGGCGGCGATGCGCACCGTCTCGCCGCAGAAGGCGGTGATGGCCCGCTCGACCGCGCCCTGCACGGTCGGCTGGTCGGTCTGGGCCTGGAAGCCGTTGTAGCCCGAGCCGTCGTATTCGAGGGTGAGGCGGTAGCGGGGCATGGTTTCGCCTCCCTATCGCTCGCCGCGCGGCGGCTCGCTGCTTGAGGGAGGCAGCACCGTCCCGGCCGGGATGGCGAAGCCGCGCAGCATCTCGTCGGCCGGCTGGGCCGCCTTGCCGGGGCGCTGGACGGTGAGCAGCCGCACCACGCCCTCGCCGCAGGCCACGCGCAGGCCCCCGTCCCGGCCCGCGTCCAGCACCTCGCCGGGGGCGCCCTCGCCGGGGCCGGAGACGCGCGACATCAGCGCCTTGATCCGCACCGGGCCATCCGGGCCGGGGGCCTCGAACCAGGCGCCGGGGAAGGGCGACAGGCCGCGGACGTGGCAGTCGATCCCGGCCGCCGGACGGGTCCAGTCGATGCGGGCCTCGGCGGGGGTGATCTTGCGGGCGTAGGTCGGTTCGCCGGTCTGGGGCGTGCCCTCGACCGCGCCGCGCTCGATGGCGGCGAGGGCGCGCGGCCACAGGCTGGCGCCGGTGTGCGACATGCGGTCGGACAGGGTCGCGGCGGTGTCGTCGGGGCGGATGTCCATCACCTCGGACAGCAGGATCGGGCCCTCGTCGAGCCCGGCCGTCACGTAGTGCGCCGTGGCCCCGATCACCTTGTCGCCCCGCTCCCAGGCCTGGTGGTTCGGGCGGGCGCCCCGGCACCCGGGGAGGAAGGAGTGGTGGA
>JBGTSL010000305.1:0-3035 GCA_041940325.1 Brevundimonas sp. | reverse complement strand
GCACATCAAGAAGCCGCTGGCCGACGACATCCTGTTCGGGCGTCTGACCCGCGGCGGGCATGTGAAGGTCGAGCTGAAGGACGGCAAGATCGTCTTCGACATCACCCCCTCCAGCGGGGCCCAGGTCAAGGCGGCGCGGGCGGCGGACCAGGTGGTCGAGTAGCCTCGTCCCAAAGACGCGGAGAGGCCCCGGTGGAGACGCCGGGGCCTTTTCCTTTGTACGGGGCGAGCGCAAGGTCTCGGCCGGATCGGGAGACGGACATGGGCGAGGCGGGGCTGACCGAGCGGCAGAAGAAGTGGTTCGCTACGGTCGAGGCCAATTTCGAGAAACAGACGGGGCGGCCCGTGGCGGCTTGGGTCGATATCCTGAAGGGATGCCCGGAGACGCGGCCGAAGGCGCAGGCGGCGTGGCTGAAGGCGACGCACGGGATCGGGGCCAACCACGCCGCCCACATCCTGAACGCCGCGCGGCCCGCCGACGCCATGGGCTGGGACGACGCGGAGGGGCTCCGCGCAGCGCTGTGGGCCGAGCCGCGCTCGCTGGCGATCCTCGAGGCGGTGGAGCGGGCGGCCGCCGGGGTCGACGGCGTCATCTCCGGCCAGCGAAAGGGCTACACCTCGTTCAGCCGGGCGGTGCAGTTCGCGGCGATCCGGCCGCTGAAGGGCGGCAAGGCCCTGCTGGGCCTGAAGGTGGATGCGGGAGCGTCGCCGAGGCTGGCGGAGGCGGTCCGGCGCCAGAGCTGGTCCGAGCGGCTGACGGCGGTGGTCGAACTGGACGGGCCGGGCGCGGTCGACGGCGAGATCGGCCGCCTGTTCGCACAGGCGGCCGAGAACGGTTAGCGGCGGCGGCCGAGGCCGCCGAGCAGCACGGCCAGGCCGGCGACGATGCCGGTGGTCAGCAGCGGCTTGCGGCGGGCGAAGTCGAGGCCCTGGCGGGCGCGGCCCTGATACTGGGCGGGAGCCTTGTCGACCAGGCCGTCGAGGCCGTCGATGACCCGGCCATAGGCGTCGAGCGCCTTGCCCTTCACCTCCTTCAGCTTGCCGTCGATCTGCATCTTCGAGTCGCCGGCGAGGCGGCCGGCGCCGTTCTGGATCTGGCCTTCGGTCTGGAGGGCGGCGCCTTCGATACGCTGGTCGGTCATGGGGAGCTCCTTCGATGCGGATGGGGGAGGGTTGTCCGCATAGCGCATGGCCGTGACCGGAGTTCCGGGCCTGCGACAGCGGCGCGCGGACAGTTTTACCCGGGTAATATTGACGGGCGGGTTTTACCCGGGTAAAAACTACGGAACGCCGTGGGCGGAGTCTGCAGAGTCGAACGGGTTTTCCCCGGGTAGAAACCGCAATTCCCGGTGCGCGGAGTCTGCAGAGTCCACTCAGCCCACCTGATTTCCGCATCTGCCTCCGCCTCCTATCTCGCCCGCGCGAGTGTAGAGGTCCGTTCCGTCAAACGCGGTCGTAGGGCCGCCGCCCTGGAGTCAATTTCGATGTCCGTTCCGTCAGACCTGCCCGTGGTCGCCTTCGTCGGCGCCGACCGGATCGTCGCGCCCGCGCCGCTGCACCGGGCTCTGCCGGTCCTCCACGCCGCCGCTGCGGCCGGGAACGGGCCGCTGGTGTTCAGCCTGGCCGACGGGCGGGTGGTCGACCTCGACCTGCGCGGCGGCGTGGGCGAGGCGCGGGCCCGGCTGGGTCCGGCGCGACACCCGCCGGAGAAGCGCGGGCGGGGGCGGCCGAAGCTGGGCGTCACGGCGAAGGAGGTCACCCTGCTGCCGCGCCACTGGGACTGGCTGGCGGCCCAGCCGGGCGGCGCCTCGGTGGCGCTGCGCAAGCTGATCGAGGCACAGATGAAGGCCGGCGAGGGGCCGGAGCGGGCGCGGCGGGCGAAGGAGCGGGCCTACCGCTTCATGACCGCGATGGCGGGCGACCTGCCGGGCTACGAGGAAGCGACGCGGATGCTGTTCGCCGGCGACTGGACGGCGTTCGACGCGGCGGTGGAGGGCTGGCCGGAGGGGGTGCGGGAGACGGCGCGGGAGATGGCCCAAGGGGCGTGGCGGAATGGGGCGGCCTGATCCGTGGTAGGCTCAGCCGCTGGCGCGTCCGTTTGCCACACATAACGTTATACGTTATAGGGATGGGCTGAATGATCCGGAGCTTCCGGGATCGCGAGACGGAGAAGGTCTGGTCCGGCCAGCGGTCCCGCCGCCCGCCCGGCGACATTCAGGACGTGGCGTTGCGCAAACTGCGCCAGTTGAACCGGAGCGTGGCGCTGGAGGATTTGCGTATTCCGCCCGGCAACGGTCTTGAGGCCCTGACCAAGGATCGCAAGGGGCAGCACTCGATCCGGATCAACAGGCAGTGGCGGATCTGCTTCCGCTGGACCGAAGGAGGATGCGAGGATGTCGAAATCTGCGATTACCACTGACCGCCTCGGCAGCGTCGGGCATCCAAACGACTGGCTAAAAAATCCGACCCCGGGCGACGTCCTGATGGAGGATTTTCTCAAGCCGTTGGGCATGAGCCAGACGGCCTTGGCCAACGCGATCGGCGTGCCCCCGCGCCGGATCAACGAGATCGTTCTGGGCAAGCGCGCGGTGACGGCCGACACGGACCTGCGCCTGACCCGCTACTGGGGGCTGAGCGCGGGGTATTTTCTCGGACTGCAGATCGACCACGACCTTCTGGAACAGCGGCGCAAGATGGGTGCGGCGCTGGAGATGATCACGCCGAGGGCGGCGTGATGCTTCTGACGGTCGTGTTGGGGGAGCGATCCGACCTGACGGTCTTGGCGGAGCAGGCAGCGCTCTGGGCCGAAGACCTGCCCGGGAACAGAGGCCAGATCGAAGCGATCTGGAAGGCTGGTGGCGCTGCGACCCTGTTCGAGACCAAAGACCTGCACCAAGTGCTCTATGACGCCGACCTCCACGAACCCGCTTGGCGGGAGTTGAGGGTGCTCCGGACCGAGGCCTAACCCACCTTCACCCGCGTCGCCGCCTCGGGCAGATCCTCCCCGAACGCCCGCTGGTAGAATTCCGCGATCG
>JBGTSL010000304.1:0-3047 GCA_041940325.1 Brevundimonas sp. | reverse complement strand
ATGGTGTGGGTGCTGGCCATGAACCGTCTACTGCAGGATCAGATGAAGCGGCGCGCGGGCGAACCCCGCGCGCCGTGATCGACTGATATCAGCCGAAGATCATCAGGATGCCGAGCACGAAGGCCAGGATGCCCAGGGCTTCGGCCAGAGCGGCGCCGACGAACAGGTTGCCGACTTGGCCGGCGGCGGCCGACGGGTTGCGCAGGGCGCCGGCAAGGAAGTTGCCGAAGATGTTGCCCACGCCCAGGGCCGAACCGATCATGCCCAGGGTGGCGAGACCAGCGCCGATGTACTTCGCGGCTTCAGCGTCCATGATTGTATTCCTAGATTAAAGTCGTTGGTGGTTGGGGTGAAGAGACTGGTCCGGCCCTTTAGTGGGCGTGGTCCAGGTTGACCACATCGTTGAGATAGATGCAGGTCAGAACGGCGAAGACGAAGGCCTGAAGGAAGGCCACGAGGAATTCGAGCGCGGTCAGGCCGATGGTCATGCCCAGCGCGAGCGGGAAGATCAGCACGCCGAACCAGCCGGCGGCGCCGATGATCGCCGTGGCCACGAAGCCGGCGAACACCTTCAGGGCGATGTGGCCGCCCATCATGTTGCCGAACAGACGAAGCGTCAGGGTCAGCGGGCGCAGCAGGAAGGAGAAGAACTCGATCAGGCCGACGATCGGGCGCATCACCAGCGGCGCGCCGGTGGGCCAGAACAGCTTGAGGAAGCGCAGGCCGTTCTTGCGGATGCCGATAATCACGACCAGCAGGAAGGTGATCAGGCCGAAGGTGGCGGTCACGGCCAGCTGCGAGGTGGCGGTGAAGGTGAGGAACATGCCCAGCAGGTTCATCCCGAGGATGAAGGTGAAGACGGTGAAGACGAACGGGAAATACTTCTTGCCGTCGTGACCGATGATCGAGTCGGTCAGGCCGTCGATCATGCCGAACAGGGTCTCGCCCACCGCCTGGGCGCGGCCGGGCACTACCTTGGCGCCCGAGGTCACCAGCGTCAGGAAGCCGACGACGATCAGGAAGCCGATGGTCATGGCGAGGTGGGAATTGGTGAAGGCCAGATGCACCTGGCCGACGACGGGCAGGGTCACTTCGCCGAAGTCGAGAGCCGGCGTCAGCGGCTTTACCTGAAACTGATGTAGCGGATCGGCCATCGGGCGATCAGGCTCCCTGGTCTTCGTCGTCGTCGAAGGGAACCGACTGTGGCTCCCCATGCTGTTTGGCCTCGGCCATCAGGCGCTGCGCCGTGCGCCACGCCATCCATACCGAGACGGCGAAGCCCAGAAGGACGCCGCCGATGATTCCCACCGGCGAGGCGCCAGTGAAGTAGTCGATCCCGAAGCCGAGCGCGAGGCCGACGAAGACGCCGCCGAACAGGTCGGCGATGATCTTCCAGGCCTGTCCCGCCGCCTTCTGACCCGCCGCCTCGTGGGACAGCTGGCGCGTCGTGCGCGCCTCCAGATCAGATGCGCTCTTCGAGAGACGAGCGATCGCCTCCTGACGCGATTCCGGCGGGGTTGACATGGTCGGCCTCAGCACTCCGGCGCAGGCGTCGGAGGGGGTCTGAATTCGGCGCGGAACCTATAGACGCGACCCCGGCAGGTCAAGGCGGTGCGGAAGCGCATTAGATCGTTGATTTTCTGCACGTTTGTTTCACCGATTTCAGGGCGTGGCGAACGGTCGCTGATGAGCGGGCGGATTCGGAGCATGAGTCTGCGCTTTCCGGATCGACCTCACCCCGGCGGGCGGCAGGCAGCAGGGAACAGGCCCTAGGCAGTAGGCAAGACTCCGGGCCGTTTGTTTCCAAACGGTTGGGGAGGGCGCGGGACAGCCGGGCCTCGCCCGGTGCGTTGTAGTTTTACCGTTTCGACGAGACAGGCTGCCCCGCGCGGCCGTTTTCCACGCGCCCTCCGGTTGGCGGCCCTGACATTCGGGCCTAGCCGGATCATCCGCCGGCACCATTGCTGGCTCCGGCGCGGGGCGGACATGACGGCATGAAGCTGACGTCAGCAGTCCGCAATCCACAGGCGCGCGGCGAGCAAGCGGGCAGGATCCATCCCTGCCCTCGAGGACCCCCGAGGTCTCCTTCCCCCGGGCTTCATCGCTCGACCACAGCCCGCCGACATCGAGAACGTGGATCCGACGCCCTCCCCACCGACGGGATGCCCCTATCGTGCCACGGCTTTCCGATCAGGCGGGTTCAGGACGCTGTCGCGGAGACGATGTGTCGGGAAATCAGCGGGTTGGGTGATTTCGGTGCGCGGGTTGGCGGCGGATTTGCAGCGCAGCAATCGCCGCTTTCGTCGGCGCTCCGCAGGAGGGTGACGAAAGGGAGAAGAGCCTTCGTCGGCGTCTCAGCGACCGCCCTGAAGGCAGCGGCGGGCGGTGTAGAGGCCGTTGAGGTAGTGCCAGCGGTTCTCGTCGGCCTCGCGGCGGGCGCGTTCGGGGGCGCTGAGGGCGTCGACGCCGGCCATCACCAGCCCGGCCCCGGGAATCAGGGCGGCGGCCCCGGCCTTGGCCACGCCGCCCAGCGCCCCGCCCGTGGGGGTCCCGCCCATCCTCGCGCTGAGCGTCGCCGCCTCGTCGGCGATCTGGCGGCAGGTCAGGTTGGCGTCGCCGGCCCGGGACACCGGGGCCGCGTCGCCGGACGCCTGTTGCGTGGCGCATCCGCCGCAGATCAGGACAGCGGCCAGCAGGAAATGGGCTTTCACAATCGTACTCCACCTTGACCCCGTCCGGGACAGAACGGCGGCGAGGGAGTCCGGTTGCGTCGGGGGGTCAGGCCCGGACGGCGCGCGAGGCTTCGACGCCGAGCGCCTGCAGGGCCGCGGCGGCGATATGCCCGGCGTTCAATCCCGCCGTCTCGTACATCGCCTGGGGCGCGTCCTGGTCCTGGAAGACGTCGGGCAGATGCAGGGTGCGGACCCTGAGGCCGGCGTCGAGCGCGCCCTTTTCGGCCAGCATCTGCAGCACGAAACCGCCGAAGCCGCCCATGGCCCCCTCCTCCACCGTGATCAGGCATTCGTGCTCGCGGGCGAGGCGGAGGA
>JBGTSL010000303.1:0-3055 GCA_041940325.1 Brevundimonas sp. | reverse complement strand
CGGTCGGGGCGAACAGCTTGTGCCCGGTCAGGACGTAGAAGTCGCAGCCGATGGCCCGCACATCCGGGGCCGCGTGCACCGCGCCCTGGCAACCGTCGATCAGCACCCGCGTCCCGGCGGCGTGGGCCATCTCGGTGATCCTCTGCACCGGATTGATGGTCCCCAGCACGTTCGACATGTGCGTCACCGCGACCATCCGGGTCCGCGGCCCCAGCAGGTCGGCGTAGGCCGCCATGTCCAGCGAGCCGTCGTCCAGCACCGGAATCCACTTCAGCACCGCACCGCGCCGCTCGCGCAGCAGGTGCCAGGGCACGATATTGGAGTGGTGCTCCATCTCCGAGACGATGATTTCGTCGCCCGGCTGGATCGACTGGCCGATACCCGCCGCCACCAGATTGATCGCCTCGGTCCCGCCCCTGGTCCAGACGATGTTGGTCGCCGCCTCGGCGTTGAGGAACCGCGCCACGCTCTCGCGCGCCGCCTCGAACGCCTCGGTCGTCTCATTGGCCAACGTATGAAGGCCGCGATGGACGTTGGCGTAGCTGCCCTCCATCGACCCCACCATGGCGTCGATCACCGCCCGCGGCTTCTGCGCCGAGGCGGCCGAGTCCAGATAGACCAGCTGCCTGCCGTGCACCGTCCGCGACAGGATCGGGAACTGGGCCCGCGCGGCGTACGGGTCGAAGCGCGGCAGTCCTCCCCCACCGGGGGAGGGGGACCGCGAAGCGGTGGAGGGGGCCTGAGTCGGGAGCGGAGTCCGGGGCAAACCCCCTCCACCACCCTTCGGGTGGTCCCCCTCCCCCTTCGCTGCGCTCTGGGGAGGATTGTTCACAGGCGAGCCGTCAGCCATTCCCGCACCACCTCTCTCGCGCCCTCGGGCTCGATCCGGTCGACCACCTCGATCAGGAAGGCCTCGGTCAGCAGGGCCCGGGCCTCGTCCAGCGGCAGGCCGCGCTGCTGCATGTAGAACAGGGCGTTCTGGTCCAGATTGCCCACCGTATTGCCGTGCGCGCACTGCACATCGTCGGCGTAGATGATCAGCTCCGGCTTGGCGTCGACCTCGCCGCGTTCCGACAGGATCAGGGCGTGATGGCCCATTCGCGCATCGGTGCCGTCGGCCCCGCGCTCGACCACGATCTTGCCCTGGAAGACGCCGCGCGCGGCATCGCGCACCACGCCCTTGGTCAGCTGCGAGGTCGTGCCGTCGGCGGCGGTGTGATCGACCACGCTGGTCAGGTCCGCCTGCCGCGCGCCGCCCAGGGCGTAGAGGCCGTCCATCCGCACGTCGGCGCCCTGGCCCAGATGGGTCACCTCGGTTTCCAGCCGCTGCAGCTTGGCACCCGTGGTGACGATGGTCTGGCGATAGCGGCCGCCCGGCGCCACCTGCACCTTCGCCTGCGAAATCGAGATCGCGTCCTCGGGCTCGTCGGCCAGCACGATCCGCGTCACCTCGGCGTCGTGCGCCACGTCCAGTTCCAGCCGGTTGTGCGCGACGTAGGCCGAGCCCTCGCCCTCGTGGGTCTCGAGAATCAGCAGCTTCGCTCCCGCCCGGGCCGAGATGCGGGCGGTCGTGGCGTGGCCGGTCCCCTCGGCCTTGGTGATCAGCCGCAGGCGGATCGTCTGGGTCCCGCAGGCCATCAGGGTGTTCACCCCGACCGCCCGGCCGTTGACGAAGGCCATGGGCTCGCCGCCCAGCGCCTCGAACGGTCCGCCGCCGGCCAGCGGCACCGCCGCCGACGGCGACGGGACGGGGGCCTCGCGCAGGTATTTGCGCAGATCGCTGTACTTCCACGCCTCGACCCGCCGCGACGGGAAGCTGGACGCGTCCTTCAGATCGATGACCGGCAGCGCGCTCATCGCATTCCTCCCCCACAGGGGGTGGAGGAAGGGTCGGCGGAGCCGATCCAACGACAGGACCGCGAGGCGGTGGAGGGGGCGCTGGCGGCGGCCCGGTCGGCCCCCTCCACCATGCTCCGCATGGTCCCCCTCCCCCGTTGGGGAAGGACTGAAGCGCGCATCATCACGCCGCCGCCGGCAGATACTGGTCGTACCCTTCCGCCTCCAGCTGGTGCGCCAGTTCCGGTCCGCCCGAGGCCACGATCCGCCCGGCGACCAGCACATGCACCCGGTCCGGTTTGATGTAGTCCAGCAGCCGCTGATAGTGGGTGATGACCAGCATGGCCCGCTCGGGGCTGCGCATCGCATTGACCCCGTCCGCCACGATGCGCAGGGCGTCGATGTCGAGGCCCGAATCCGTCTCGTCGAGGATCAGCAGCGACGGCTCCAGCAGGGCCATCTGCAGGATCTCCATCCGCTTCTTCTCGCCGCCGGAGAAGCCGACGTTCAGCGGCCGTTTCAGCATGTCGAAGTCCATCTTCAACGCCTTGGACGCTTCGCGGACCAGCTTCAGGAAGGCCGGCGCCGGCACCTCCTCCTCGCCCCGCGCGCGCTTCTGCGCATTCAGCGCCGTCCGCACGAAGGTCAGGGCCGGCACGCCGGGGATCTCGATCGGATACTGGAAGGACAGGAAGACGCCCTTCGCCGCCCGCTCGGCCGGATCGAGCGCCAGCAGGTCCTCGCCGTTCCACGCGACGGCGCCCTCGGTCGCCTCATAGCCCGGCCGCCCCGACAGGGCGTAGCCCAGCGTCGACTTGCCGGCCCCGTTCGGCCCCATGACGGCGTGCACCTCGCCGGCCGGAACGTCGAGCGTCAGCCCCTTGAGGATCGGCTTGTCGCCGACGGAGACGTGGAGATTGGAGATGGAGAGCATTTTTCATTCGTCCGGGCGAGTGGCCCGAAAGCCGTTGTAGATGATGATCAAAATGGCCATGGCGCCGAGGAGGATCTGGCCCGCGAACTCCTGCCCGGAGCCGAGCAGAACCATGCCGAGCCCGCCGAGAAGGACGAATGCGCCCACGCCGAGCCAGGCAAACCGTCTCGCCTTCGGGCCTCTCCCGTAGAAATGTCCGAAGCGGTCCTTGCGAAAGAAGCGATGGTGGAAGCTCGTCACCCCACGCTCCCTTCCAGCGAGATCGCCACCAGCTTCTGCGCCTCG
>JBGTSL010000302.1:0-3057 GCA_041940325.1 Brevundimonas sp. | reverse complement strand
GTTCAGGAGATCAAACGGCAGTGGGACATTGACGTCATTGCCGGCAACATGGCGACCGAAGAGGGAGCCGCGGCGTTGCGTCGAGCGGGGGCTGACGCCGTCAAGGTGGGGATTGGTCCCGGTTCGATCTGCACCACGCGGATCATCTCCGGCGTCGGCGTGCCGCAACTGACTGCAATTCTCGACGCGGCGGACGAAGCGAGGAAATCCGATGTGCCGGTGATCGCCGACGGCGGCGTGAAGTTCTCCGGCGATCTCGCGAAGGCGCTGGCGGCGGGCGCGGAATGCGCGATGATCGGCAATCTTCTCGCGGGCACCGACGAGAGCCCCGGCGAGGTGTTTCTGTATCAGGGCCGCTCCTACAAGTCGTATCGGGGCATGGGCTCGGTCGGGGCCATGGGCGCCGGCTCGGCCGACCGCTACTTCCAGAAGGAGGTCGAGACCCAGAAGCTGGTGCCCGAAGGCATCGAGGGCCAGACGCCCTACAAGGGTCCGATCGCGCCGGTGCTGCACCAGATGGTCGGGGGGCTGCGCGCCGCCATGGGCTATGTCGGCGCCGCCACCATCGCCGACTTCCAGGAACGGGCGCGGTTCGTGCGCATCACCGGGGCGGGCCTGCGGGAAAGCCATGTCCACGACGTGATGATCACGCGCGAGGCGCCGAACTACCGGCAGGGCTGAGACAGGGGAGACAGGCCATGGATATGACGCCCGAGTTCATCATGCTGGCCTTCACCCTGATCCTGGCCCTGGTCCAGATCGGGGCGGCCGGCATGGCCCGGACCGCCGAGCTCGGCGCGAAGTGGAACGCCGGTCCGCGCGACGAGGCGGTTCCGCCCCCCGGCAAGCTGGCAGGCCGGCTGATGCGGGCCCAGGCCAATCTGTTCGAAACCCTGCCGATCTTCGCCGCCGCCGTGATCATGGCGCATATCGCGGGCAAGGACGGGAGCACCCTGACCTTCGTCGGGACCCACCTCTATTTCTTCGGGCGGCTGGTCTATCTGCCGCTCTACGCCTTCGGCGTGCCCTATGTCCGTTCTCTGGTCTGGCTGGTCGCCGCCGGCGGGCTGGTGATGGTGCTCGCCGCCCTGTTTGTCTGAAAGCCCGCATTGACCCCAGCCGCCCGCCTCGCCGCCGCCGCCTCCGTCCTCGACAGCATCGCCCAGGGGCGAGCCCCGGCTGAGGTCGTGCTCAAGGCCTGGGGCGCCGCCAACCGCTACGCCGGGTCCAAGGATCGGCGCGCCGTCGCCGACCGCGTCTATCGCGTCCTGAGGGCGCGCGGACGGCTGGTCTGGGCCATGGGCGGGCGCGAGGACGGGCGGGCGCTGGTGATCGGCTCCCTGTCCCTGATCGACGGCCTGTCGCTGGAGGAGATCGAGGCCCTGCACTCCGGCGAAGGCTACGGCCCGCGGCCGCTGTCGAAGCAGGAACGCGCCCGCATCACCGCCGGGCAAGGCGATCTGCCCGGCTGGGTCGCCGCCGGTCTGCCCGAGTTCGTGGTCGAGGACTTCAAGGCGACGTTCGGGGAACGCTGGAGCGAGGAGGCCCGCGAGCTGATGGCCCCGCGCGCGCCGATCGACCTGCGGGTCAATGCAGCCAAGGCGCCGGTCGAGGCGGTGACCGCCGAACTGACCGCCGCCGGCCTGTCCCCCGAACAGACGCCGTGGTCGGCCTATGGCCTGCGCCTGTCGTCCGAGCCGCCGCCCAATGTTCAGGCGCTGGACGCCTTCAAGGCGGGTCAGATCGAGATCCAGGACGAGGGTAGCCAGATCGTCTCGTGGCTGGCCGGCGCCGCGCCCGGCATGACCGTCGTGGACTACTGCGCCGGCGGCGGCGGCAAGACCCTGGCCCTGGCGCAAGCCATGGCGGGGCAGGGAACCCTGGTCGCCTGCGACGTGGTCCAGAAGCGGCTCGATAACATCCGCCCGCGCCTGGACCGCGCCGGGGTCGAGGCCGACCTGCGGCTGATCGGCCAGAACGGCGGCGGCGTCGAGGATTTCAACGACAAGGCCGACCTGGTCTTCGTCGATGCGCCTTGCAGCGGTTCCGGCACCTGGCGCCGTCGTCCCGAGGACGCCTGGCGGCTCAAGGCCGACGAGGTCGAGCGGCTGCACGCCCTGCAGCTCCGCATCCTCGGGCAGGCAGCCCGGCTCGTGAAGCCGGGGGGACGTCTGGCCTATGTCACCTGCTCCATGCTGACGGCCGAGAACGAGGCGACCGCCACCGCCTTCGAGGCGGCCCATCCGGCCTTCCAGCCCCTGTCGGTCGCCGACCAGCTGGACACGCCGTCCTTGACCGCCGCCGCCCGTCAGCGCCTCGCGGCCAACGCCGCCGGCCATCGCCTTCGTCTGTCGCCCGCCTCCACCAACACCGATGGCTTCTTCATCGCCCTCTACGAGCGGCGGGCGTGAGCCGCGACTGGGCCCTGTCCCGCTTCGGCCCGACGTCCGCCCTGTGCGTCATCGCCGCCGAGCCGGAATACGGTCCCGCCTTGAGGGCCCGTATCCGCCCCCTGATCACCGGCGTCGGTCCGGTCGAGGCGGCCGCCGCGGTCGGTCAGGCGCTGGCGGAACTCAAGGCCGAAGCCGCCTTGCCCGATCTGATCGTCTGCCTCGGCTCGGCCGGCTCGCGGACGCTGGACCACGCTCGCGTTTATCGGGTTTCCTCGGTCAGCTATCGCGACATGGACGCCAGCCCGCTGGGCTTCCCGAAGGGGGAGACCCCGTTTCCCCGCCTCCCGGCTGTCCTGCCGCTCGCGGAGGGTCCGCCGTCCCTTCCGACGGCCCGGCTGGCGACCGGCGCCACCGTCGTCTCAGGCGTCGCCTATGAGGGCGTCGACGCCGACATGGTCGACATGGAGACCTTCGCCGTGGTCCGCGCCGCCGCCCGCTTCGGTCTGCCGGTGCTGGGCCTGCGCGGCGTCAGCGACGGCCGCGCTGACCTGACCGAACTCAGACACTGGACCGACGCCCTGGCGGAGATCGATCTCCGTCTGGCCGAGGCCGTCGACCTGTTGCATGACCATTTCACGCCTGCCGCCACGGAGCCCGCATGACC
>JBGTSL010000301.1:0-3072 GCA_041940325.1 Brevundimonas sp. | reverse complement strand
CCATCGGCGCGATCAGCGGACGGACCATCTGCGGGTGTCCGCCCAGCTTGGTCAGACCGGCGGCGGCGCTGATCTGGCGCAGCAGGAAATAGGCCAGCAGAATGCGCCCGGTGGTCGCCGAGCGGACCTTGCCGACGAGGATCCGCGCCCGCTCCTGCAGTCCGTAGCGCTCGAGCAGGCCGATCAGCGGCAGGACCAGCCAGATCACGCTGATGTAGCGGTAGTCGTTGAAGGCCTTGCCGAAGGCGGCGACCGTATCGATGCCGGCTTGCAGCAGCTCGCTTACGCCGACGCCCGGCCCGAAGGCGGCGGCGACGCCGGTGACCACGGCGGTGACCAGAATCACCGCCAGCGGATTGAGTCGGGCCACGAACCCCGCGACCAGCACCGCAATGCCCAGCAACACCCACATGGATTGGCTCCCCTCCGTCCGTCGCGAGGCTAGTCCGCCGGGGCGCGTCGGGGGAAGCGGTTTCGCGTCCGCTACGCCTCGCCGTATCCGCCCCCGCCGGGCGTCTCGATGACGAAGACGTCGCCCGGGGCCATCCCGACCTCGGCGGTCGAGCCCAGGGCTTCGCGCCCGCCGTCCGCCCGTTCGATGCGGTTGATACCGACGGCGCCGGCCTCGCCCCCGGCGGCCCCGAAGGGCGCGACACGGCGACGGTTGGACAGGATGGCCGCGGTCATCGGCTCGAGAAACCGCACCCGCCGCACCGCGCCGTCCCCGCCCCGATTGGCCCCGGCGCCGCCCGAGCCCCGGCGGATCGAGAATTCCTCCAGCAGGACGGGGAAGCGGGTCTCCAGCACCTCCGGATCAGTGAGGCGGCTGTTGGTCATATGGGTCTGGACGGCCGCGGCGCCGTCGAATCCGGGACCCGCGCCCGAGCCGCCGGCGATGGTCTCATAGTACTGGCGGGCGTCGTCGCCGAAGGTGAAATTGTTCATCGTCCCCTGGCTGGCCGCGAGCACGCCGAGGGCGCCGTACAGGCAGTCGACCACGGCCTGGCTGGTCTCGACGTTGCCGGCCACGACGGCGGCGGGATAGCGGGGATTGAGCATCGACCCCTCCGGCACGATCAGCCGGATCGGCTTCAGGCACCCCTCGTTCAACGGGATGGCGTCGTCCACGAGGGTGCGGAAGACGTAGAGGGTCGCCGCCCGGGTGATCGACAGGGGGGCGTTGAAATTGCTCGGGCGCTGCCCGCTGGTTCCGGTGAAGTCGACGACGGCGCTGCGGCTCTTCGCATCGACATCGATCCGCACACGGATCACTCCGCCGTCGTCCATCTCAAGGGCGAACGACCCGGGCTTCAGCGCCGCGATCGCTCGCCGGACCGCCTCTTCGGCATTGTCCTGGATGTGGCTCATATAGGCCGCGACCACGTCCCGTCCGAACTCCCCGACCATCCGGGCCAGTTCGTCGCCGCCCCGGGCGCAGGCGGCGATCTGGGCCTTCAGGTCGGCCATGTTCTGGTCGACGTTGCGAGACGGATGGCGGCCCGAGGCGAACAGGGCCCGGGTCTCGGCATCCCTCAGCCGTCCGGCGTCGACCAGCAGGAAGTCGTCGATCAGCACGCCTTCCTCCTCGACGGTCTTCGACGACGGCGGCATCGATCCGGGCGTGATCCCACCCACATCGGCATGGTGTCCCCGCGCCGCGACGAAGAAGGCGGGGGCGTCGTCGGCCTCGAGGAAGACCGGCATGATGACGGTGATGTCGGGCAGGTGGGTGCCGCCGTTGTAGGGCGCGTTCAGCATGTAGACGTCGCCGGGCTTCATGCCCCGGCCGTCAGCGGCGGCGCCGCGCGAACGGATGACGGTGCGGATGCTCTCGCCCATCGAGCCGAGGTGGACCGGGATATGCGGCGCATTGGCGATCAGGGCGCCGGCGGCGTCGAAGACCGCACAGGAAAAGTCCAGCCGCTCCTTGATGTTGACCGAGTAGGCCGTCGCCCGCAGCGCCTCTCCCATCTGCTCGGCCGCCGCCATGAAGCGGCTGTTGAACACCTCCAGCATGATCGGATCGGCGTCCGTGCCCACGGCGGTGCGCGAGGGCAGGGGGGCGACCCGGGCGAGGATCAGGTTCAGCCCCTCGTCCACCGTGGCCCGCCAGCCCGGCTCCAGCACGGTGGTGCCGGTGTCCTCCAGAATGATCGCCGGTCCGTCGACCGCGGCGCCGGACCCGAAGGCCTCGCGGCGATAGACGGGGGTGTCATGATCGGCGCCCGCCATGCGCACCGGCACGCGAGCAACGACGGCGGGCGCGTCATCGGCATCGCCGGCCGGCGGCGTGGAGGCCGGCTGGTCGGACGCCGCGACCGCCTCGGCCTCAAGCGTTTCGACGACCAGCGCCTTGTCGTCGGCGAAGAAGCCGAAACGCCGACGATGCAGGGCTTCGAACGCCGCGCGCATGCCGTCGGCGCTCCCGAAGGGCACGCTCAGGGGCGTATCCGACCCGGCGAATTTGATCTCGGCGCGGAGCAGGACGGTGATCGGCTCTCCGGCGAACCCCTGCGCCCTCAGCTGATCGCGCGCCTCCGCGCCCAAGGCTTCGATCCGCCGCGCCAGCGCCCCGTCGCCGGCCGCCTCCAGCGGCGCGCCCACCGTCGCCTGGCGGATGGCCCGCACATCCGCCAGGCCCATGCCGTAAGCCGAGAGCACCCCGGCGAACGGATGCAGCAGGACCCGCGTCATCCCGAGGGCGTCGGCCACCAGACAGGCGTGCTGCCCGCCGGCGCCGCCGAAACAGTTCAGCACATAGCGGGTCACGTCGTAGCCGCGCTGGATCGACACCGACTTGATCGCCTCGGCCATGTTCTGCACTGCGATGGTGACGAAGCCCTCGGCGAGAACTTCGGGCGTCGTGTCGCGGCCCGTGGCCTCGGCGACCTCGGTAGCGAGGGCCGCGAATCGCTCGCGCACGATGTCGGCGTCCAGCGGCTGGTCCCCGTCCGGGCCGAACACGGCCGGGAAGTGGTCGGGGCGCAGCTTGCCCAGCATGACGTTGCAGTCGGTGACCGTCAGCGGCCCGCCGCGCCCATGCCAGGGCCGGGTGAATTCTTGTTCGCTGCG
>JBGTSL010000300.1:0-3079 GCA_041940325.1 Brevundimonas sp. | reverse complement strand
ATCGGCTCCCCGGATCGGCGTTCCAACGCGCGGCGATATCGACCGTTCCATAGCCGGGAACACGCGTCCGGTCATCACGCCGGCAACCAATCCTTTTCCAATTCACGCAAGGGTGGCGTGCTGGAGGAAGCTCAATGACGGCGACTGCCTATGCCCTGGTTTCGCAGGTGCGCTACCGGGAACTACCGACACGGATCGCCCTGGCCGCCTTCATCGGAGCCACGGCCTGGTTCATGGTTCCGGGCGTCTTGCCCATCCTCTGGTTCGTGTCGGTCGTCGTCACCCAGGGGCTGGACTGGATCGTCTTCCGCCGCTTTCGGATGAACCCCGCCTGGGAGCCGGGGCGGGCCTATGTCGTCCTGTGCAGCGTGACTACGGTGCTGAGCGTCGTCGTCTACGGCGGGATCACCGCCTATCTGTGGTTCCGCGGCGGCGACGTGGGGCGCATCTTCGCCATGGTCCAGTGCGCCGGCGGCCTGCTGCACGTGAGCCTGCACATGCACCAGGTGCGCTCGATCCTGATCTCGGCCGTCGCCTCGCACGCCACCTATTTCCTTGGCCTGCCCATTCTCGGCGCGATCATCACCGGCAATTGGCACGAACTGCTGATCGCCATCGGCTGCCTGCTCTATATGAGCCATCTCGTCGTGGCCGTGCGCCAGAGCTCGATGACCACCACAGCTCTGAAGTCGGCCCGCGACGCCGAACAACGGGCCCGCCAGAAGGCCGAGGTGGCCAGCGCCGCCAAGTCGGACTTCCTGGCGGTGGTCAGTCACGAAATCCGCACGCCCATGAACGCGGTGATCTCGGCCGCCAACCTGCTGCGCCGCACCCGGCTTGACGCTCGCCAGCGCGAGCACGTGTCGATGTTGATCGACGCCGGCGACGTGCTGATGGGGCTGCTCAACGACGTCCTCGACTTCTCCAAGATCGAGGCCGGCAAGATGGAACTGGAGAGCGCCGACATGGTCGTGCGTGAACGGCTGGCGACCATGGCCCGGTTGTGGGAGCCCCGCGCCATGGCCAACGGCGTCCGCCTGATCCTGCGCATAGCCCCCGAGGTCCCCGAAGCGGTCCGGACGGACCCTCTCCGATTCCAGCAGATTCTGTTCAACCTGCTGTCGAACGCGGTCAAATTCACTGAGGACGGCGAAATCGTCGTCGCCGTCGGCTGGAACGGGGAGAGCCTGTCGGTCGCGGTGTCCGACACCGGCTGCGGCATCCCCGGGGATCGCCTGGCCCAGGTCTTCAACAGCTTCGAACAGGCCGACGTCGGAACGACCCGACGCCATGGCGGCACCGGCCTCGGCCTGTCGATCAGCCGCAAGCTGGCCGAGATCATGGGCGGAACCCTGGCCGTGGCCAGTGTCGAGGGGCAGGGGTCCACCTTCACCCTGATCCTGCCGATGACGGCGGTCGAGGGCCTGGCGGCCCGGCCCGAGAGACAAATCGAAACGACCGAGATGCTCCGCGGTCGATCCATCCTCGCCGCGGACGATCACGAGGTGAACCGGCGCATCCTGACCCTGCTGCTCGAACCGCACGGCTGCCGCCTGACCTTGGTCGAGAACGGCGCGGAGGCGCTTGAGGCGGCCTCCAGGGAGCCGTTCGACGCCATCCTGATGGACATGCAGATGCCGGTGATGGACGGCCTTGAGGCGACACGCCGCATTCGCGAGGGGAGCGTCAATGGGGGGACCCCGGTCATCGCCCTGACGGCCAACGCCCTGGACAATCACCGCGCGGCCTGGGACGCCGCCGGGGTCCATGCCTTCCTGACCAAGCCGATCGACCCGGTGATGCTGGCCGGGACCCTGGCCGAAGCGTGCGCCGCCGATCGGGAGCGCGTCGACAGCGCCGTCGCCTGAGACCGCTCAGCCCCAGTTGGTCAGGGCCTCGTCCAGCGACAGGAGGGCCGGCTGCGGCGGGGGGGAGGCCGTCTCGCCATCGAATCGCGGCGCCGGGGCCGGCTGAACGACGCCCTGCATGGCGAAGGTCCCGCGCGCGGCGTTGTGTGGATGCCCGGGTGCCTCGGCGAGGGTCAGCACCGGCGTGACGCAGGCGTCCGTATCCGCGAAATGCGACGCCCAGTCGTCGCGGTCCCGCGTGGCGAAGACCGTCGCGAACCGGGCGTGCAGGGCGCTCCAGCCCGTCATGTCGAACTGCGGCGCCTCATCGGACGGAATCTCCAGACCCGTCAGCAGGGCCGCGTAGAACTGCGGCTCCAGCGCCCCCACGGCCACGAAGCGCCCGTCGCGGCAGGCGTAGCAGCGGTAAAATGGCGCGCCGCCGTCCAGCAGGTTCGTCCCCCGCGCCTCGTTCCACAGCCCCCGCGCCGACAGCGCATGGAACAGGCTGGTCAGCAGGGCGGAGCCGTCGGTCATGGCGGCGTCCACCACCCGGCCCCGCCCGGTCGCCTTCGCCTCCAGCAGGGCGGCCAGGACACCGGTGACCAGCAGCATGGCGCCGCCGCCATAGTCGCCGACGACATTCAACGGCGGCCGCGGCGGCCGGTCCGGTTCGCCCATCATCGACAGGGCGCCGGACAGGGCGATGTAGTTGAGATCGTGACCGACCTGACGCGCCATCGGTCCCGTCTGCCCCCAGCCGGTGATGCGGCCGAAGACGAGGCGCGGATTGCTTCCCGCGCAAACCTCCGGCCCCAGCCCAAGCCGCTCCATGACCCCCGGCCGGAACCCTTCGATCAGGGCGTCGGCCCCGGCGACCAGCTCACGGACCCGGGTCAGGTCGGCCGGGTTCTTCAGATCGACGGCCACGGCGGGTCTGCCGCGGTGCAGCACTTCGCCCCCGACCTCCGCGAACACCGGCGCGCCCGCCGCCGCGCTGCGGGTCAGGCGCAGCACCTCGGCCCCCAGGTCGGCCAGCACCATGCCCGCGAAGGTCACGGGGCCGAGGCCGTCAAACTCGAGGATGCGCAGGCCGGACAGGGGTTTCATGACATTTCCCTAGCCTTGAAGGCCGGAACCGTCGAGGCGACGCTTGACCCCGGCCGCGCTTTGCAACAGAAGGCGCGTCGCGGTGCGCAAGCGCGGGCCGCGTCGGTGTGCGTCCTTAGCTC
>JBGTSL010000299.1:0-3083 GCA_041940325.1 Brevundimonas sp. | reverse complement strand
CAGCCGACCTTTTGCGACAACAGGGCCGCCGCGCCCGAGCCTCCGTGGCGCACCACCAGCACGTCCGGCTTCATGGCGTTCAGCGTCGCCGCCGTGTCGATCAGCGTCTCGCCCTTGGCCGTCGAGGAGGTGCGGGGGCTCAGCGCCGTCACATCGGCGCCCAGCCGCCTGGCCGCGATCTCGAACGAGGCGCTGGTCCGCGTCGAATTCTCGAAGAACAGGTTCATGACCGTGCGGCCGCGCATCAGGTCCAGCGACTTGGCGCTCTGCCGGTTGAAGTCGACGAAGGCGTCGGCCAGGTCCAGCAACGGCGGGACCGTCGCGGCGTTCAGGTCGCCGGCGGACAGGAAATGGTCGCGGGGGAACGGCGCCAGCCGCTCGTGGATCAGGTCGGTGACGGCGGCGGGCTGGGTCATCGAGGCCCGGCTATACGGCGGACTCACAGGAAACGGAAGGCCGCCAGCAGCATCGGTATGGTGGCGGCGCTGGCCACCGTCGTGAAAGCCACCACCCCGGCCATCAGCGGGGCGTCCCCGCCCATCTGCCGCGCCAGCACATAGGAGGCCGCCGCTCCGGGGGCCGCCCCGGCCAGCAGGGCGATCCCCTGCGCCGTCCGGTCCCCGCCCAGCCAGCCGCAGACGAAATACATGGCCACCGGTACAAGCAGCAGCTTGATCGCCGAGATGGTGACGATCAGCACCGGCCGGGCGGCGGCGTAGCGGAAACTCAGCCCGGCGCCCGCCGTGATCAGCCCCAGGGCGATGGCACCCGGCCCCATCAGCCCGAATACTCCCTCCATCAGCGGGTGCGGCTCCAGCCCCGAGACGTTCAGCGCCGCCCCGACTCCGCAGGCCCAGATGATCGGATTGCGCGCCAGCGAGCGCAGCGCCAGCCGCCAGCCGCCGCCCTGTCCCGCGCCCCATTTGGCCAGCGCCAGCACGCAGATCACGTTCAGCGCCGGGGCCAGCACGCCGAAGGCCACCGCCGCCGTGCCCAGCCCCGCAGGCCCGAACACCGCGCCGGCGACCGGCAGGAAGACGAAGCCGTTCCAGCGGATCACCCCCTGGAACACGCTGGTGAAGCCCGGATCGCTGACCGGCAGCACCGGCTTCGCCGCCAGCGTCAGCCCGGCCACTGCGAACGACACCCCGATGGTGCTCAGCGCCACCGGACCGGCCGTGCCCGCGCTGAAGTCCGCGCCCCACACCGCCGGCACGAGGAAGGCCGGGTAGAAGATGAAATAGGTCAGCCGCTCGACCGCCCGCCAGCCGTCGTCGGCCAGCAGGCCGCGGACCTTCAGCCCCCAGCCCAGCGCGATCATGGCGAACACCGGCACGATCCCGGCCAGCAGTCCGTTCATCGGGCGGCGGCGTCCCTCAGCCGGTCCAGCGCCCCCTGCAGGATCCAGGCGGCGGCGGTGCGGTCGACCACATTGGCCCGCCGCTTGCGGTTCAGGTCGAGGTCCTCGATCAGGAACCGCTCGACCGCGCTGGTCGACAGCCGCTCGTCCTGGAAGGCGACGGGCACCTCGCGCAGGCGCTGCAGGTTCCGCGCGAAGGCCCGGCACGACTGCGCCCGCGGCCCCTCCGTCCCGTCCATGTTCAGCGGCAGGCCGATGACCAGCCCCGACGCCTTGCGCCCGTCCATCAGCTTCAGCACCGCCTCGGCGTCCTGGGTGAATTTCGTCTTGCGGATCAGCACCAGCGGGCTGGCGATCATCCGCGTCGCGTCCGACGCCGCCACTCCGATGGTCTTCTCGCCGAGGTCCAGCCCCAGCCACGGCGTGCCGGGCGGCGTCGAGGCGGCGAGCTCTTCCAGGGTCATGACGGTCACGGCCTGCCGGTAGGGCTGGCGCGCGCCCGTGTCAAAGTGCAAAGCTTCCGCCCGTGTTAGACGCGGAGGGTCGTCCGATGAAGCCGCTTCTGTTCCTCACCGCCCTGGTCGGGCTCGCCGCCTGCGATTCCGGGGTCGAAACCCGCAAGGAGGCCGTTCCGCCCGCCGAGCAGCCCGCGCCGGCGGCCGCCGTGGCCCCGCTCGCCGCCGCCGGTCCGGCCGTCACGCTCCTGCCCGAGACGGACGCAAGCCTGCAGCAGGCCGCCGCCGTGGTCCGCCTCGACCAGCTGGAAGGGCAGGGCCCGCTGGCGGCCAAGCTGTTCGGCACGGCCGGCGGCGACCCGGCCATGAACGGCCTCTACGTCCACGTCGCCTTCTTCGAGAGCCCGGCCGAGGGTTGGCGCGTGTTCCGCATCGGCGACGTGCTCGACTACCGCATCCTGTCGCAGCGGGCCGGACGGGTCGACCTGGAACTCGAGGAAAGCGTCATGGACGAGGCCTCCGGCCGCATCGGCAGCGAGACCCGCCGGGTCATCGTCGGCTGGCCCATCGCCGCCGACGGCTCGCCCCCCGCCGAGGTCACGGTGACCCCGGCGCAATAGCGCCCGAAATCCTTGTGAAAGCGGGGCGGGAACGCTAATCCCGCCCGTTCTGGTTTTCGCCAAGAGCTCATAACTGTGGAGGGCCGCATGGCCATCGACGCCGCGACTGTGCGCCGCGTGGCGCACCTCGCCCGCATCAAGACCCCGGAAGACCGGCTGGAGCCGCTCGCCGCCGAGCTGAACGGCATCCTCGCCTGGATCGAACAGCTCAACGAGGTCGACGTCGAGAGCGTCGAGCCGATGACCTCCAACGTCCACCAGCCCCTGCGCCTGCGCGACGACGTCGTCACCGACGGGAACAAGGTCGCCGACGTGCTCTCCAACGCCCCGAAGTCCGCCGACGGCTTCTTCGTCGTGCCCAAGGTGGTCGAATAGAATGTCCGACCTCACGAAACTGACCCTGAAAGCCGCCCTCGACGGCCTCAAGGCCCGCGACTTCTCGTCCGAGGAGATCACCAAAGCCTTCGTCGCTGAGATCGACGCCGCCAACCCGCGCCTCAACGCCTACGTCGTCCAGACCACCGACAAGGCTCTCGACATGGCCCGCGCCTCCGACGCCCGGCTGGCGAAAGGCGAGGGCGGGGCCCTCGAAGGCGCGCCGCTGGGAATCAAGGACCTGTTCTGCACCGAGGGAGTCCAGACCACGGC
>JBGTSL010000298.1:0-3092 GCA_041940325.1 Brevundimonas sp. | reverse complement strand
CGTTGAAGATCGACATGGCCGAGGCGTTGATGACGCGCAGCCGCACCCGCTCGCCCGGCCGGAACAGGCCGGTCCAGTTCTCCTGCGGGCCGTGGCCGTTGATCAGATAGGCGTAGGTCGTGCCGTTGACGTCGAGGATGTCGCGCGGGTCCATGCGCATCGCCCCCCACATGCGCCGTTCCTCCAGGCTCATGCGGTCGTCGCCCGAGATCAGGCCCGACAGGGTGGTCCGCTGGCGGTTGAAGTAGCCGGGGCTCTTCTTCAGCCTGTCGAGGATTTCGTGCGGATGCATGAAGCTCCAGTCCGACAGGACCAGCACATGCTCGCGGTCGTAGGCGATGGGATCGGCGCCAGCCGGGTCGATGACGATCGGCCCGTAGTGGCCCATCGCCTCCTGCAGGTTGGAGTGGCTGTGGTACCAGAAGGTGCCGGCCTGCTTGATCGGGAATTCGTAGACGAAGGTCTCGCCCGCCCGGATGCCAGGAAAGCTGATCCCCGGCACGCCGTCCATCTGGAACGGAACGAGCAGGCCGTGCCAGTGGATCGAGGTGTCTTCGTCGAGGGTGTTGGTCACCGACAGGCGGACGTTCTGGCCCTCACGCAGGCGCAGCAGCGGCGCCGGCAGCACGCCGTTGATGGTCACCGCATGGCCCGTCCTGCCGCCGACCGTGAAGGGGCTGTGGCCGACCGTCAGGTCGACGTTCGGGCCCGTCAGCGTCGGCAGGTCGGCCCGCAGGCCGGCCGACCCCGTCTGCGCCCACGCCGGCAGCAGGCCCTGAAGGCCCAGCAGGCCGCCGCCGGCGGCCGCGCCCACCAGCAGCGTTCGGCGATCGGGACGGAAGGTCGACATCGGTGGGGGGTCCCTTGCGGCTGACTTGGTCGTGCGTTCAATACGCATTCCGATGGCGCAGGCTCTTGCGTCAGGTCGCCACAGCCGCCGGGATCTACGTCTTCTGCACCTTCCCACCGTGGCAAGGTCAAGCGCCTTGGCCAGGAACCCCTGTTCTCCAGGCGCCGTTTGCCCGGTGAGCCGATCCAAGGAGAGTCAGTGATGAAAATGAGCTGGGGCCGTTTCGCGGCGATGATCGCGACCTCGACGGTCGTGATGTTCTTCCTGATGTATCAGCTGGTCTACAGCCTCGACCACGCCCTGTTCAGCCTCAACCGGCTGATGGCGTCGCTGATCATGGGCTGCGTCATGGCCGTGATCATGCTGGGCTTCATGTGGAGCATGTACGAGGGCAGGCGCGCCAAGGTGGCGATCGTGGCGGGCGCCGCGGTGCTCGGCGCGCTTCTGCTCTTCATGAACCGGGCGCAGACCCTGGTGGACGACACCACCTTCATGCGCGCCATGATTCCCCACCACTCCATCGCCATCAACAACGCCACCAAGGCCCGGATCAGCGACCCGCGCGTGCGCACGCTGGCGGACGAGATCATCGCCAGCCAGGTCCGCGAAATCGCGGAGATGAAATTGCTGATCGCCGACATCGAGCGCAACGGGGGGCGCGGCGAGCAACCGCTGCCGCCCCGTCCGGCGGTGGTGACGCCGGACATGCAGCCGAAGATTCGGGAGGCGGTCGAGTAACCGGGAATTTTTGGCGCTTGACCTTCCCATGACTGGAAGGTCCATCTGGGGCGGGACTTCGAATTCTGGAGACCCTCCCGATGACCGCCACGACCCTGCGAACCCTCGAAATTCCCGTGCTCGGCATGACCTGCGCCAGCTGCGTCGGCCGGGTGGAGAAGGCCATCCGCGCCGCGCCCGGCGTCAAGAGCGCCACCGTCAACCTCGCCGCCGAGCGGGCGCGGGTCGAAATGGACGACGCCGGCTCCCCGGCCGCCGTGACCCAGGCGATCCGCTCCGCCGGTTACGAACCGATCGAACGCACCCTCGAGTTGAAGATCGGCGGCATGACCTGCGCCAGCTGCGTCGGGAAGGTCGAGCGGGCGCTCAAGGCGGCGCCGGGGGTCCTCGACGCCAGCGTCAATCTCGCGACCGAACGCGCCACCGTCCGGGTGCTGGAAGGCGCCGGCGATCTGCGCGCCCTGACCGAGGCCGTGGCCCGGGCGGGCTACACCGCCGAGGCGGCGTCCGCGCCGGACGCGGCCAGCGGAGATCGCGAACAGGCCGCGCGCGCCGCCGAAATCCACAGCCTGGGTCGCGCCGTCGCCATCGCCGGCGCCGCCACCCTGCCCCTGTTCGTGGTCGAGATGGCGCTGCATTTCGTGCCCGGCGCCCACGACTGGCTGATGGGAACCCTCGGCATGACGCCGTGGCGGATCGTCAGCTTCCTGCTGGCCACCTTCGTGCTCTTCTGGCCGGGTCTGCGCTTCTACCGGAAAGGCGTTCCGAACCTGGTCCGTCTGACCCCGGACATGAACTCGCTGGTCGTGCTCGGCGCCACCGCCGCCTGGGCCTTCTCCACCGTCGCGACCTTCGCCCCCGGCTGGCTCCCGGCCGGGACCGCCAACGTCTATTTCGAGGCGGCGGCGGTGATCGTCACCCTGATCCTCGTCGGCCGCTGGTTCGAGGCCCGCGCCAAGGGCCAGACCAGTCAGGCCATCCGGCGTCTGGTCACGCTCCAGGCGAAGACCGCCCGCGTCGAGCGGGACGGCTCGGAGGTCGAACTGCCGATCGATCAGGTGACGCCCGGCGACGTGATCGCGGTCCGGCCGGGCGAACGCATTCCCGTCGACGGCTCGGTCCTGTCCGGGGCGTCGTTCGTGGACGAGTCCATGCTGACCGGCGAACCCGTGCCGGTCGAGAAGGGCGAGGGCGCAAAGGTCGTCGGCGGCACGATCAACACCACCGGCGCCTTCCGCTTCCGCGCCGAAAAGGTGGGCGCCGACACCGTGCTGGCCCGGATCGTGCGCATGGTCGAGGCGGCGCAGGGCGCCAAGTTGCCGATCCAGGCCCTGGTCGACAGGGTGACCGGCTGGTTCGTCCCCGTCGTCATCGCCATCGCCGCCGCGACCTTCGGGGTCTGGCTGGCGTTCGGACCGCAGCCGGCGCTGGGCTTCGCCCTCGTCAATGCGGTCGCGGTGCTTATCATCGCCTGCCCCTGCGCCATGGGGCTGGCGACCCCGAC
>JBGTSL010000297.1:0-3104 GCA_041940325.1 Brevundimonas sp. | reverse complement strand
GGGGTGGAACGGCGGACCGGAGCCGGGGCGGCGCGACGCGCGGGAGCCGGCGCCGGCGCGGCGCGGACGGCGGGCTCCGGAGCGACCTCGATGGTCGTGCCGGCCGGGGTCTCGTTGACCAGCGGCCGGGTCGGCAGCACCGGTCCGGTGGCGGCGGGCTCGGCCAGCGGGACGGGCGCGACATCGTCGCCTTCACCCATGGCCAGCGTCACCGCGGCGGCGCCAAGCACCAGGACCCCGATCGGGGCGAGGATCATCCAGGACTTCACGCCGCCCTTGCGGCCGCGGGCGGAGCGGGTGCGGGCGTAGACGGGGACGAAGGGCTCCTCGCGTGGGACGTCCGGAAGACCGGCATTGGGCATGGATCGGTCATGGGGATAGGTAATCGACATAGTCTTTCCTCCAATTCGGTGACGTCAGAACCACTTCGCGAGATCACGGTTCCGCCAACGAAGCTATGCCCCCAAGAAACACTGTTAAGAACACAGTTTTGCCCGGGACGGCTCAGTTTTGTGGCGGGGATTTTACTGTCAGCCTTCTGTCAAACCTGACCCTGCGTAACCGGCGCTTCGGCGCCACGCTTCGCCGCAAACCACCCTTCAGCGGCCCGTAACGGCTCGCGGGAATCCCCTGCCGGTTGACCCGGAGAAGCGGCTTGTTCATCACCATCGGGTAACGGCTGTCTTTCGGCGGAGTGGATGGGACGATGGGGCTGGTGGCGAATATCCGGCGCGACTTGCGGTTCGCGAAGGGGCTGCGCCGTCTGCTCAAGCGCATCAAGCCGATCGACCTCGACAGCGCCGATCTGGTCTGTGACGACTTCGAGGAGGCGGTCGACAAATTCCCGGATCACGTCACCATCCAGGATGACCGGGTCGCCCTGACCTATCGCGAGCTGGACGCCATGGCCAACCGGTTCGGCCACTGGGCCCAGAGCCGGCGGCTGAAGCGCGGCGACACTATCGCCCTGATGATGCTGAACCGGGCGGAATACCTCGCGGCCTGGCTCGGCTTCTCCAAGGTCGGGGTCGCCACCGCCCTGATCAACACCAATCTGACGGGCCACGCCCTCGCCCACTGCCTGTCAATCTCCAACGCCTCCCAGGTGGTCACCGACGCCGATTGCTGGCGCAAGGTCGAGGAGGCCCGCCCCTTCGCCGGCCGCAATCTGATGCTCTGGGTCCTGGGTCTGGCCGACGCCGACGAGGCGGACGAGCGGCGGGGCCTCGACAAGCCGGTGCGCGGCGGCTCTTCGGTGCGGCCGGCCCGTTCGGTGCGCGCGGGCCTGACCAATCGCGACACCGCCCTGTACATCTACACCTCGGGCACCACCGGCATGCCCAAGGCGGCCAAGGTCACCCACGCGCGGGCCCGCACCTATATGCGCGCCTTCGCCGGCGCCACGGCGGCGACGGACAAGGACGTGACCTACAACGTCCTGCCGCTCTACCATTCGACCGGAGGCCTCGTCGGCATCGGCCCGGCCCTGCTCAACGGCGGCCGGCTGGTGCTGCGCAAACGCTTCTCGGCCACCAATTTCTGGCCCGACGTGAAAGCCTCCGGCGCGACCCTGTTCGTCTATATCGGCGAGCTCTGCCGCTATCTGGTCAACTGCCCGGAGAATCCGGACGAACGGGCCCACAAGCTGCGGCTGGCCTTCGGCAACGGGCTGCGGCCGGACGTCTGGAACGCCTTCCAGAAACGGTTCGCGGTGCCGGACATCCTGGAGTTCTACGGTTCGACCGAGGGCAATGTCTCGCTGTTCAATTTCGACGGCAAGCCGGGCGCGATAGGCCGCGCGCCGGGCTTCCTGAAGAAGCAGATCAATTTCCGCCTCGTGCGGTTCGACGTCGACACCGAAGAGCCGATGCGCGGCCCTGACGGTCTGTGCCAGCTGGCGAAGCCCGGCGAGGTCGGCGAGGCCATCGGCCGCATCGGGGACGACACCCGCCACGCCTTCTCCGGCTATGCCGACAAGGCCGCCTCGGAGAAGAAGATCCTGCGTGACGTCTTCGTACGCGGCGACCGCTGGTTCCGCACCGGCGACCTGATGCGGCAGGATTCGGAAGGCTACGCCTATTTCATTGACCGGATCGGCGACACCTACCGCTGGAAGGGCGAGAATGTCTCGACCGCCGAGGTCGAGCAGCGCCTGGCCGACGGGCCGGGCGTCAAGGAGGTGATCGCCTACGGCGTTCCCGTCCCGGGCCATGACGGCAAGGCCGGCATGGTCGCCCTCGTCGTCGATGGCAAATTCAGCGCGCGCGCCTTCGCAGACTGGGTCGAACAGGAACTGCCGGTGTTCGCCCAGCCCGTCTTCGTACGGATCATCAAGGCCGCCGACACCACCGGCACGTTCAAATATCGCAAGATGGACCTGGTCGCCGACGGGTTCGATCCGGCGAAGGTGGATGGTCCGGTCTACGTTCGCGGCGGCCGCAGCGGCTACACGAAGTTGAGCGAGACGGCCCTGCAGGCGATTCTCGACGGCCAGACGCGGCTGTAAGCGGCGGTCGCAACCGCCCCTTAATGATTAACGGCGATGGTTGACGCCTCTCGCGTCAGGATTCCCGGCCCTTCATGTTCCAGATCATCGGCATCGTCCTGCTGTTCGCCATGGTGTTCGGCAGCTACATCCTGGCGGGCGGCAAGATGGAGGTCATCCTCCATTCCCTGCCGTACGAACTGATGGCCATCCTCGGCGCGGCCGTGGCGGCCTTTCTGATCGGCAACAGCGTCACCACCATCAAGGCGACGGTGGGCGGCTTCGCCAAGGTCTTCGCCGGGCCCCGGTGGAAGAAACAGGACTACAAGGACCTGCTGTCGCTGCTGTTCCAGCTGACCAAGACCATGAAGTCCAAGGGCGTCATCGCCCTCGAGAGCCACATCGAGAAGCCGGCCGAGAGCGCCATCTTCCAGAAATACCCCAAGGTGCTGAAGGATCACTTCGCCACCGACTTCATCTGCGACACCCTGCGCATGATGACCATGAACCTCGAGGATCCGCACCAGATCGAGGACGCCATGGAGAAGCAGCTCGAAAAGCACCACCACGAGGGCCTGGCCGGCGCTCACGCCCTGCAGCAGATGGCCGACGGCCTGCC
>JBGTSL010000296.1:0-3107 GCA_041940325.1 Brevundimonas sp. | reverse complement strand
CGCAAGCTGCACGACAAGCGCGAGGCCACGGCCCAGCGCGACTGGCAGCGCGACAAGGCGCGGCTGATGAAGGAGCGGGGCTAGAGGGCCGAAGCGACGGGCTGGGCGTCGAGGACGTCGGGCATGGCGACCGAGGCCTGTTCCGCGCCCCACGGGCCGAGCGACGGCTGCGTCCACTGCTGGATCAACAAGGCCGTGAAGGCGATGACGCCGGCGATCAGCAGCGCCCAGAGCGCCGCTTTCCGTTCCTCGCGGGTGAACGCACCCCGCTGACTGCTACGCATGACAACCTCCCAGGTCCCGCAGTCTCAACGCGGGTTCGGCGACGCTGTTCCTGGGGATGGAGGCTACACCCGGCGACCGCTGATTCGCGTGGCGCGGGAAGCACAGTCGCCGATTGGGCGACCGCCGTTCGATCACGATTCGATGAGGGCCCGGGCTTGTCCAAAGACATCCTCGAACATCGCCGCCGTCAGCCGGCCGGTGTTCGTATTGAGCCGGGAGCAGTGATAGCTGTTGAGCAGCACATAGGGACCGATCTCGGCCTGCGCCCCATGACCCGCCGGCATGGCGCTGGCCGGCCGGCCCAGGGTCTTCAGCACATTGCGCCGCGACACGTCGCCGAGGGTGACGATGACCCTGAGCCGGGGCAGGGCGGCGAGGCGGGACTGGAGGAAGGGCCGGCAGGTCGCCTCCTCGGCGGGCAGGGGCTTGTTGCCGGGCGGGGCGCAGCGCACGGCGTTGGTGATCATGCAGTCGACCAGTTCGAGGTCGTCGTCGCCGTTCGGGTCGTAGGTTCCGCGCGCGAAACCGGCCTTGAGCAGGGTGTCGTAGAGCAGCCAGCCGGCATGGTCACCGGTGAACGGCCGGCCGGTGCGGTTGGCCCCGGTGCGGCCCGGAGCGAGACCCGCGACCAGCAACCGGGCGTCGGGATCGCCGAACGAGGGCGCGGCGCCGTTCCACCAGCCGGGGTTCCGGCGGGCGTTCTCCAGCCGGTATTCGACCAGGCGCGGACAGAGCGGGCAGTCGCGCGGGGCTTCGGGCGGGTAGGGGAGGGTCATTGATCTGGCTCTAACGCTCGGCTCATCCCGGCGAAAGCCATCTCATCCCAGATCGTCATCCTCGGGCTTGACCCGAGGATCAGAGGCAGCCTCAAGCTGTGCGTATGTCGCGGGCCCGAGGCTGGGAGCGCGCCCACAGGCCCCGGCGCACCGGATGGTCTGATCCTCGGGTCAAGCCCGAGGATGACGGCGGAGGGTTGGGGGCGCGACGGGTCTGGCCTTCAGGACGCCTTCGGCCGTCCGATGTCCGGCAACAGGTCCTGCAACTCCACGAAGGCGTCGGCCTGGCGGCGCAATTCGTCGGCGACCTGGGGCGGCTGGGTCTTCAGGGTCGAGACGACGGTGACCCGCACGCCCTTCGCCTGCACCGCCTGCACCAGGCGCCGGAAGTCGCCGTCGCCGCTGAACAGCACCATGTGGTCGACGCGCGGGGTCAGCTCCAGCATGTCGACGGCGATCTCGATGTCCATATTGCCCTTGGTGCGGCTGTGGCCATGGGCGTCGGTGAAGCGTTTGACCGGTTTGGTCACCACGCTGAAGCCATTGTAGTCAAGCCAGTCGACCAGCGGCTTGATCGGCGAGAATTCCTCGCCCTCGATCACGGCGGTGTAATAATAAGCCCGAACCAGAACGCCATTCGTGCGATACATCTCCAGCAGTTTGCTGAAGTCGAGGTCGGCGTTCAGGGCCCTGGCGGCGGAATAGAGGTTGGCCCCGTCGATGAACAGGGCGATGCGCTCGGTCGGATGAGGCGTCATGGAAAACGGTCCCGAAAACATGGACGTCCCGGTCGCCGTCGAATTGGGCGGCGACCTCGATCTGGACGAGGCCGTCATCGTCGCCCTGGGCTGCAATGACAAGGGGGCGTGGCGCGACTGCCGCGAGGCGCTGGAAGCGGCGCTGGCCCGTTTCCGGGCCGAGGGGATCGATCTGCTGATGCGCTCGTCGTGGTGGCGGTCGGACGCCTGGCCGGATCCGGACGACCCGCCGTTCCTGAACGGCGTGGTCATCGTTCGCACCGCCCATGATCCGCATGCCCTGATGGCGGCGCTGGGCCGGATCGAGGAGGCCTTCGGCCGCCGGCGCGGCCCGCGCAACGCCCCGCGCACCCTGGACCTCGACCTGATCGCCTACGGGCGGTTGAGCGGCGACCTCGACGGCTTGATTCTGCCGCACCCGCGGGCGGCGGAACGGAAGTTCGTCATGGGACCGTTGGCCGAAATCGCACCGGAGTGGGAACATCCTGACGGGGTGGGGACCGCCGCGGCGCTGGCGGCGGGGGCGTCCGTCGGGCTGGACGCCTGCCCGCAAGCCTGACCGGACGCCCTTTCCCCCGTCAGGATCGGTGGGATTGCCTGCAGACCAACCGCCGGTATATCCAGGCAGGCGTCACGGCGACGCTTGGGGGCAAGGCAATGATCATCTGGTCCGGCTGGGGTTTTCTCGTCGTCTTCTTCTTTCTTGTCGGCGCGGTCATCGGGCTGCCCGTGGGGGCCATGTTCTCCGACTCCGGCGCCTCGGCGGCCGCCACCGTGATCACCGCCGGCCTGGTGGCCGGGCTCGCCTCCTTCCTGTTCGCCCGCAAGATCGAAGGGGGCGAGGGCCGGGCCTTCATCGACGAGGCCACCGGCCAGCGGATCGTGGTGAAGCGGTCCGCCGGCTCGCTGTTCTTCATCCCGACCCGCTACTGGGCCTATGTGGCGCCGGTGCTGGCGATCGTGATCGGGGTTCTGCTGATGGCGCCGACGGCGACCGACACCGTCGCGGCGCCGGTCGTGGAGACTGCGGCGCCGGCCGCCTAGCCGCGCGCCGTTCCTTCGGGCCGGTCGCCTCATTCCCGCCCATGCGGCGTTGCACAATGGCGTCCGACCCTATATTTTGTGCGGTTCTCCCCCGCGCTCGAGGAATTTCATGGCCCGCGTCACTGTCGAAGACTGCATCGAGAAGGTGCCGAACCGTTTTGGTCTGGTTCTGCTGGCTGGCCACCGCGCCCGCTCCATCGCCAACGGCGCGCCGCTGACGCTCGATCGCGACAATGACAAAAAC
>JBGTSL010000295.1:0-3116 GCA_041940325.1 Brevundimonas sp. | reverse complement strand
CAGTGGAAGGGGGCCGAGACGTTCAGGGGGATGGCGCGGGCGCCCAGTTCCTTGGCCTTTTCGATGGCGCGGTCGACGGCGGCCTTGTCGCCCGAGATGACGATGTTGCCGGCGTTGTTGTCATTGGCGACGACGCAGACGCCGACCTCCGAACCGGCCCTGGCGGCTTCCTCGGCGAGGGCCAGGTCGGTCTTGGGGCCGATCAGGGAGGCCATGGCGCCGCGGCCGACGGGGACGGCGCGCTGCATGGCCTGGCCGCGCAGCTTCAGCAGGCGGGCGGTGTCGCTGAGCGAGATGGCCCCGGCGGCGCACAGCGCGGAATATTCGCCGAGCGAATGGCCGGCGACGAAGGCGGCGCGGGTCACGTCGACATCGAACTCGGCCTTGAGCACGCGGGCGGCGGCGACGGAGACGGCCATCAGGGCGGGCTGGGCGTTCTCGGTCAGGGTCAGCTGGTCCTCGGGGCCCTCGCGCATCAGCTGCGACAGCTTCTGGCCGAGGGCGTCGTCCACCTCGGCGAACACCTCGCGGGCGGAGGCGAAGGCGTCGGCCAGGGCCGCGCCCATGCCGACCGACTGGCTGCCTTGTCCGGGAAACAGCAGGGCGAGGGTCATGGGCGGGCTCCGGGGCGTGAATCGAGGGCGGAGGGGTAGGACGGAAGGGCGGAAGGGGCAAGCGCGCCCCCTTCCGAACTCAGAACAGCACCGCCGGGTTCATGATCCGGTGCGGGTCGATCGCTGCCCGGACGGCCTGCATGGTGCGGATCTCGAGCGGGGTCTTGTAGCGGCGGGCCTCGTCGGTCTTGAGGCGGCCGAGGCCGTGTTCGGCGCTGATCGAGCCGTCGTAGCGGGCGACGATGTCGTGCACGATCTGCGAGCCCTCGGCCCAGCGGGCGAGGAAGGCCTTCAGATCGCCGCCCGGCGGGCAGAGGACGTCGTAATGCAGATTGCCGTCACCGACGTGGCCGAAGGCGCTGACCCGGGCGCCGGGATGGAAGCGTTCGACGGCGGCGGTCGCCTCCTCGAGGAAGTCGGCGATGCGCGAGACGGGCACGGAAACGTCGTGCTTCCAGCCGCCGCCCTCGGGCTTCTGGGCCGCCGACTGCTCCTCGCGCAGCTTCCAGAAGGCGGCGCGCTGGGCGTCGTTCCGGGCGAGGACCGCGTCGGTGACCAGCCCGGTCTCGAACGCGTGGGTCAGCAGCCGCTCCATGGCGGCGTCGGCGGCGCCGGGTTCGCCGGAGACCAGTTCGATCAGGACGTACCAGGGCGGGGTGGAGTCCAGCGGCTCGCGCGTGTCGGGGATGTTGGCGAGGACGAATTCCATGCCGAGCCGCTTCATCAGCTCGAACGCCTCGACGCCGCCGCCGGTCTCGGCCCTCGCGCGGGCGAGCAGGTCGACCGCTGCCCGGGGGCTGTCGAGGCCGACCATGGCCGTGGCCCGGCTGCGCATGACGGGGAACAGCTTCAGGGTGGCGGCGGTGACCACTCCCAGCGTGCCCTCGGCCCCGATCAGCAGCTGTTTCAGATCGTAGCCGGTGTTGTCCTTCCTGAGCCGCTTCAGCCCATGGAAGACTTCCCCGTCCGGCATCACCGCCTCCAGGCCGAGCACCAGGTCGCGCATCACCCCGTAGCGCAGCACGGCCGTGCCGCCGGCGTTGGTCGAGACGACGCCGCCGATGGTGGCGCTGCCCTCGGCGGCGAGGCTGAGCGGGAACATCCGGCCGGCGGCGGCGGCGGCCTGCTGGGCCTCCAGAAGGGTGACGCCCGCCTCGACCGTCATGGCGTCGTCCAGCGGGGTTACGTCGCGGACGGCGCGCAGTTTGCGGGTCGACAGCAGCACCTCGCCATAGGGGATCTGGCCGCCGACGAGGCCGGTGTCGCCGCCCTGGGGGACGAGGGCGACGCGGTGATCGGCGCAGATCCGGACAGCGGCCGCCACCTGTTCCGTCGAGCGCGGCGTCAGCATCAGCGGCGCGTGGCCCCGCCAGCGGTTGCGCCACTCGGTCAGCCACGGCGCGATTTCGGCCGGATCGTCGGTCCAGCCGTCGTCCCCGAGGGCGGACTTGAGGGCGGCGATCGCTGCGGCGGACGGCGGGGTCATGGCCCCGGTTGTGTCAAAGTCGTGGGCGCGGCGAAAGGCCCAAGCTAGGGTCGCGCGATGATCAACCCCCTGCCCGCCCCCGCGCCCTGCGTCGGCGTCGTCTGCTTGCGCGACGGCGAGGTTCTGCTGATCCGGCGGGGCCGGCCGCCGAAACAGGGCGAATGGAGCCTGCCCGGCGGCCGCATAGAGCCGGGCGAGCGGGCCATGGAGGCGGCGCTCAGGGAGCTGCGCGAGGAGACGGGCGTCGAGGCGGAAATCACCGGTCTGATCGACGTGGTCGACGGCATCTTTCCTGAGGCAGGCCGCCACTATGTGCTGATCGACTACGCCGCCCGCTGGCTGGCGGGCGAACCGGTCGCCGGCGACGACGCCGTGGAGGCGCGCTTCGCGCCCCTGGGCGAGATCGAGCCCTTGGTCGGCTGGGACGAGACGCGGCGGGTCATCCGCATGGCGGTGGAGGCGGCAGTCGACTGAAACATTACAGCGAGTTCATGAACCGGGGGTCCGGTTTCGCTGGCGACCGCCCCCCCGGGTGCTAACCTTTAGGGGAAAGGGAGGCATTCGATGGACTTTTCCACACTCTTCGTCGGCGCGCTCGTCGTCCTGGCGTTCATCCTGCTGTTCAGCGTGGTGAAGATCGTGCCGCAGGGGCGCGAATACACCATCGAACGGTTCGGCAAATACACCCGGACCCTGCTCCCGGGCATCAGCCTGCTGACGCCCTTCGTCGAGCGCGTCGGCCGGCGCATGAACATGATGGAGCAGGTCCTCGACGTCCCGACCCAGGAGGTCATCACCAAGGACAACGCCATGGTGAAGGTCGACGCCATCGTCTTCATCCAGGTGATGGACGCGGCCCGCGCGGCCTATCGCGTCGAGAACCTGCCCTACGCCATCACCCAGCTGTGCATGACCAACCTGCGCACCGTGGTCGGTTCGATGGACCTCGACGAGGTGCTGTTCGTACCGACCGGGCAACCGTGGCAGAAGCGCAGCCGACCGGTCACCGCCGCCGA